>NZ_JAWOAI010000038.1:0-33220 GCF_033194735.1 Streptomyces sp. W16 | reverse complement strand
CTTGGGCGGCGATTCTGTTCGCGCCGACGTTGGTGGGGACGATCTACGGGATGAACTTCCGGCGCATGCCGGAGCTGCACTGGGTGCTCGGATATCCCTTCGCCATCGTCCTGATGGCGGTCGTATGCACCAGTTTGTACGTCATCTTCAAGCGGAAAGACTGGCTCTGAGTAATCGCCATCGGGGGCACTCCCGGGAGTGGCTGCGGCCCGGATCGCGGGCTCCGACGGTGCCCCCGAGGCCGCTGGGGAGAATCTGGGGAGAATGAGCCGCGCTCCGATGCGGGCGGTCTCCTGCGATCGCGAGCGTTGACCTGCGGACGCCTCGCCGCTGAAGCACAGGCTGGCCGAGCAGAGCGTCGATGGCCCCGCGCCCCTTGCCGTCCTTGCGCGACGCCTTCCACCGCTCGCCCTTCTCCCGCAGGGCGTTGCCGTACATCGTGGTGATGACGAGCGGGAACTTCTTCGTCTCCCGGTCGGGCTCCGGCCCCATCAACAGCTACATCAGGCCCTAGCAGCCCGCGACTATCGACCATCGACCACAAGGCGATTCCGATACCACCATGCGGGCCACGCCCTACCTGATCGCTTGACGGCTCGGCTCGCGCAGCGGGTGACATTCCCCGCGCCGGCTTTGCTTCTATGTGGCCTGGGCGCGTTGGCGGGCTCGGGCAGCGCGAAGGTTGACGAGGTTGCCGCAGACGGAGGTGTTGTGCCACACCCGGGACTGGTTCTTCGAGTTGTCGTAGAAGACCACCGAGCAGGGTGGATTCCGGCACGCTTTGAGGCGGGGCCACAGTTCGTGCTGCTGGGCGAGCAAGATGTCGCCGAGCAGGGTGCCGGCGACCAGGCGCCAGCCATCGCCTTCAGCTGAGAGGACGAGCCGCCCCTCCTCCAGGGTCATTCCCCAGTGGAGCTTCTCCAGGTGGCCTGCCAGGTCAGGCTGGAGCGGGGATCCCGATGGTGTTCGGGCGGCTTCGACTTGAGCTTGGAGGGCTTCGCGCAGCTCGTAGAGCGGGGGCAGGTCGTCCGTTGTCAAACGGGGGCGGGTGGGCCACTGGAGCGTGCGCAGCCAGCTGTTCGCCGAGGCGGGACTCGCCAAGAGGTCGGCCTCGGGAGGGCTGCCTGTGGAGCGGGTGTTGAGGAACGACTGCACACGCCGCAACGCCTCCGGCGCCGCGGCCGCCGCGTAACGCTCGGTGGCAAGATCGGACATGATCACCAATATACCTGAGCCGGCCATCGTGAAACAAGCGTAAGGCTTACACTTACGTTCTTTCCGTTGTCGAACCAGCCGGATTCTGAGGCACAACGCCGGCGGGACACCTGGCGCGTCGCGCGTGTTCGGCGCCCTTCCGGGCGCCTTTCGGCTTCGGCAAGAGGGACCGCTGCGCCCCGGCAAGGCACCGGACGATCGTTGACGTCCGGGCTGATGCCTGTCGCATGCAGTCGTAGCCGTCCGGTGGACGACCGCGACTCGACACGGTGGTGACTACCCATGTCCGGGTTGGCCGTCGCCCATCAGCTTCGGTCCTCACCAGGGCCGACACTCCGCCGACCTCCAGTCGAGATCCGGGCAAAGCCTTGCCGGCGAAGGTTGACGAAAGAAGCGTACATATTATGCCAACGTCACACCGGCCCCGTCCCGACGCGTGCCACGCATGGGGTGAGCAGCGAGGAGACAGGCGGGCCGGTCGAGCGAAAGCGCGGAATCGGCGGCATGGCGGAGGGGATCCGAGTCCAGACACAGGTCGGCGCGTCTCGCGAGTGCGGAGTCGCGGCGCACGGCGAAGACCTTGCCGCAGCCTCAACTTCCCCGGCCCGAAGGCCATCACGCATCACACCTCCGACTCGCCGCACGTCGACGTGGTCAATCAGGCCGCCCGGCCGCGTCCGGGCGCAGCCGGTCAGCGTGACGCCATCAGCAGCTGGACGCCTCCACTCTGCGACTCCGGCAGCACCGACTCGGGGATGCAGGGATACAGGGATGCGGACAGAAGCAAACTGTGTTTGACTATTTCACAGCACCTGCTGCCTCTCACCGGGAGTCCCTATGCGTGCCATCCAGATCACCCAGTTCGGAAAGCCCGAGGACGTCGTGCACGTCGTCGATCTCCCGGAGCCGAACACTCCCAGCGCCGGCGAGGTCAAGGTCGCGGTCGAGTTCTCGCCGCTGAACCTGCACGACCTGTTGGTCGTCAGTGGCGCGCTGGTACGGCCGCCGCTCCCGCTGATTCTCGGCAACGAGGGTGTCGGCCGGATCATCGAGGTGGGCCCCGGCATCGACACCCTCGCGGTGGGCGACCTGGTGGTTCTGCCACTGTTCGGCGGCGCTTGGCGCGAGCGACTCCTACTGCCCGCCGACGGGCTGTTCCGGCTGCCGGAAGGCAGCGTCGAGCAGTTCTCGATGCTGGGCAGCAATCCGCCCACGGCCGGTCTGATCCTGAGCGAGTACGCCGACCTGAAGCCCGGGGACTGGATCGTGCAGAACGCCGCGAACTCCGGCGTCGGACGTTCCCTGATCGCCCTGGCGAAGGCACGCGGGTTCCGGACGATCAACTTTGTCCGGGACGAGTCCGTGTTCGCCGAACTGACCGCGGCCGGCGCGGACATCGTCCGCCTCGACGGCGCAACGGCCGTCGATGAGGTTCGCAAGGAGATCGGCGACGGCCGAGTCGCGCTCGCCGTCGACTCGGTGGGCGGCGAGGCTCCCGCCCGCCTGCTCGACCTGCTGTCGGAGGGCGGTGCGCTCGTCACCTACGCCTCGGCGACCGGGCAGCCGATGTCCGTCAACGGACTGACCCTGATCGGCAAGCGCGCGACGGTACACGGATTCTTCGCCGGCCATTTCGACTACGCGACGAAGCTGCTGCCCGTCATCCGCGAGGCCGCGCCCCTGGTCGCGAGCGGAGCCCTGTTCGTTCCGCCCGCCGCCGTGTTCGACCTCGATGACATCCATACGGCCATCGAGCAGGTCGTGCGCGGCGGAAAGACCCTGCTCAAGGTGGCCCGCTAGCGACCCTGTGCGAGCCCGGCTCTGAGTCCGCATGTCATGAGAGAAGGACCGAAATGACCGAACCCGTTGCCTTGACCTACGAAGTCCTCGTCTCGGACGGCGTTCCCAGAAACATCGATCTTCGGCTGCCGAACGGCGACGGGATCGTGTCCTCGCCGATTTCATCCACCCTGATCACCGGGGAGCACGACGCGGTCCTGGTGGACCCGCCGCTGACTCGCACCCAGATCGCGCAGGTCGCCGAAGGCTTGGCGCGCTCAGGGAAGCGTCTGGCGTTCGTCTACGTCACCCACGGCCACCCCGACCACTGGTTCGGTACCGCGACGCTGTTGGAGCGGTTCGGCGACGCCGACAGCGTGGTGTACGCCACCGAGGGCACCATCCGGCAGATGCGCACCCAACTGGAGGGCAAGGACAAGGGGTTCGCGAAGTCCTTCCCCGGGGTCCCGGAGAACACCCCGGTCCTCGCCGTCCCCGTGCCGGCCGAAGGATTCCGGCTGGAGGGCCAAGTCCTTCGGGCCGTCGAGACCGGTCACACCGACACTGACGACTCCAGCGTCCTGCACGTGCCGTCGATCGGTCTCGTCGTCGCCGGGGACGTCGTCTACAACGGCGTGCACCTGATGATGCTCGAAGGCGGTGGCGGCGGCCTTCAGGCGTGGCTGGACGGCATCGACCGGCTCGCCGCACTCGACCCGCTCCACGTGGTCGCCGGCCACAAGAACGCGGACCTGCCCGACGATCCGAAGATCCTGGACGAGACCCGGCAGTACCTGCGTGACGCGATCCGGCTCCTGGCCGGCAGGCCGAAGCCGCTGGAGTTCTTCGAGGAGATGTCGAAGCTCCACGGTGACCGGCTCAACCCGGGACCCCTCTGGTACAGCGCTCTGGGTCTGCTCGCCTGAGCCACGCCGGGTCGCCACCACGCGGAGACAGGCGCTTCGCCTCGACGAAATACGGAGGTTGCCCACATGGCCACCCACATGAAGATCGCGATCCTCGACGACTATCAGAACGTCGCGACAAACCTGGCCGACTGGGGGTCGCTCGCTGCCGAGGTGGTCGTATTCACCAAGCCGTTCGCCGATGCCGACGAGGTGGTCCGCAGCCTCGCCGGGTTCGACGTGCTCGTGGCCATGCGGGAGCGCACACGATTCCCGGCCGAGGTCCTGGAGCGGCTGACCGACCTTCGACTCCTGGTCAGCACCGGCCCGGCCAATGCCGCCATCGACCTTGCGGCCGCACACAGACTCGGCATCACGGTGTGCGGTACCCGCTACGAGTCCCACGCCACCATCGAGCACACCTGGGCGCTGATCCTCGGTGCCACGAGAAACCTGGTCGCCGAGGCGGAGTCGATGCGCGCCGGCGGCTGGCAGGTATCGCTCGGCGAGGGGCTGCACGGCAGGACTCTCGGCGTTCTGGGCCTGGGCCGCGTCGGCTCCGGAGTGGCGCGAGTTGCGCAGGCGTTCGGAATGGACACCATCGCCTGGAGTCAGAACCTGACCCCCGAAGCCGCCGCCGGGCACGGCGTGCGGGCGGTGACGAAGGAGCAACTCTTCACCGAAAGCGATGTGCTCTCGATCCACGTACTGCTCAGCAAGCGAACACGCGGGCTGGTCGGCGCGGCGGAACTACGGTCGATGAAACCCTCGGCCGTCCTGGTCAACACCTCACGCGGACCGGTCGTCGACGAGGTCGCCCTGATCGACGTCCTGCGCCAGGGCGCGATCCGAGCAGCGGCGCTCGACGTGTACGACACCGAGCCACTACCCGCGGACCACCAGTTGCGGGCGCTGCCGAACGCGCTGCTCACGGGGCACATCGGCTACGTGAACCGCGACTTGTACGAGATTTTCTATCAGGACTCCGTCGAGGACATCGCCGCGTTCCAGGCGGGTTCTCCCGTACGGCTGATGAAGTAGGAGTTCAAGATGACGACCCGACCGACCTACACAGCACCTCTCTCCCATGTGACGGCTCCGACGCGGTTCGTGACGGCGAACGGGATTCGGTACGCCTACCGGCGCTTCGGCGCCGAGACCGGCACGCCGCTGGTGTTCCTGCAGCATTTCCGTGGCGGCATGGATCACTGGGATCCGGCGGTGACAGACGGACTGGCCGCGAACCGTCCGGTCATTCTGTTCAACAACACAGGCGTCGCAAGCTCCGGCGGCCAGACCCCGGACACCGTGGAAGCGCAGGCCGATGACGCGGCCACGTTCATCCACGCGCTGGGCCTGACCCGCGTCGACATCCTCGGCTTCTCCATCGGCGGCTATGTGGCGCAGGCCCTCACACTCCGTCACCGCGACCTGGTCCGCAGGCTAGTTCTCGCCGGCACCAAGCCCCGAGCCGGCGATGACACGGACCGGCACCCCGACGCGACCGATGTCGCCACCCGGCACGAAGTACTGGCTCTCGAAGACTTCCGGCTCCTCTTCTTCGAGCCCACACCGACCAGTCAGGCCGCCGGTGAGAGGTTCTGGGAGCGTCGCCACCAGCGCACCGCCGACGTGGACCCGCCGACGTCGAAGCAGACCATGCAGGCCCAGACAGCCGCGATCGTCGACTGGAAGCTCCCGCACGGCGAGCCTTTCGCCGAGCTTCGGACGATCACTCAACCGACCCTGGTGGTCAACGGCCGACGCGATGTCATGGTCCCCACCATCAACTCCTACCACCTGGCCCAGCACATCCCCGGCGCCCAGCTCATCGTCTACCCCGACGCCGGTCACGCCTCGCTGTTCCAATACCCGGAACTGTTCGTCGCCGATGCGGGGCGCTTCCTGGACCGGCCGGTCGCCTTTTCCTGAGCGTGCTCAGCACGCCTTGTCCAGATCCCAGACACCTGACAGCACCTTTGACACAGGTGCAAGCAGCACGACCATGCCGAGGACGCAGCCCAGCGCGCGTCCGCACACTCCCGTTGGCGCCGCGCCCGGGGTCAGCATCCACTTCTTCAGGCAAGGAACCCTCATGGCCACCTCAGCAAAGATCCCGAACAGCGACATCGCGTTTCGCCGCGACGGCGTGGGCGACATCGCCGTTGTGTTCATGCACGGCTGGATCGACGACCTGCACGTCTGGGGCCCCGTCATCGCGGAACTGTCAGGCTCCGGGTTCGAGACCGTGCAGTTGGACCTGGCCGGCTTCGGAAACCGCACGCAGGCAGACGGGCCGTTCACGTTCGACCGGTTCGCCGCCGATCTGCTGGCCGTCGTCGACGCGGTGGACAAGCCGTTCGTACTCGTCGGTCACAGCATGGCGGCACCCATCGTCGAACTTGCCGCCGAGGCGCGCAGCGAGCGCGCGTTGGGCCTGGTACTTCTGGCACCCATTCCGATGGCCGGAGCGGGGTTGCCCGACGAGATCATCGAGAGCTTCCACTCGTTGGCCGGAGCGGACGCATCGGTGATTCAGGCCGTACGCCAGCAAGCGGGGCCGTCGGCTCCCGAAGCCGAGTTGGCGCGAATCGCCACGGTAGCCGCGAAGGTGCGCCCCGAGGTCGTACTGGCCACAGCCGACCTGTGGAACAACGGTCACGCCGTCCAGCGGCCCAGTGGGTTCTCCAAGCAGGTGCTGATCCTGTCGGGAAGCGACGACCCGATCGTCACCTCTGAGGTCGTCGCTTCCCAGGTCGTGACGCGGTTCGAGTCGGCGAAGACGACCACGACCGAGATCGAGAAGTGCAGTCACTGGCCGCACATCGAGCAGCCCTCCCTCGTGGCCGCGCAGATCAGCCGTTTCCTGGCCGGCAGCCTGGCGACCGAGGCGGTCCGTGCGGACGCAAAGCACTGAGATCGAGGTCAATACGCATGGGCAAGTTGCAGGGCAAAGTGGCGGTCATCACCGGAGGCACGGCCGGGATCGGGCTCGCCACGGCAAAACTCTTCGTCGCGGAAGGTGCGCATGTCTTCATCACGGGGCGAAACCGGAAGCAACTCGACGACGCCGTAATGGAGATCGGTCACAACACTTCCGGTGTCCAAGGAGACGTTACCGACCTGACCGATCTCGATCGGCTCTACGAGGCTGTCGCGGCACACGGGCCGATCGATATCGTCTTCGCCAACGCCGGCGTGGCCGAAATGGCTCCACTTGAAGCTGTGTCGGAAGAGCATTTCGACAGGATCTTCAATGCCAACGTGAAGGGTGTGCTCTTCACGGTACAGAAGGCGCTGCCACTGATGAACCCCGGTGGTTCCATCATCCTCACAGGCTCCGTCGCGAGCGCCAAAGGAACCCCCGCGTTCGCGGTCTATGGCGCGAGTAAGGCCGCCATCAGAAACTTCGTACGCGGATGGACCGTTGAGCTCGCGGACCGTCGTATCCGTGCCAACGTTCTCAGCCCCGGCCCGATCACCACTTCCATGGTGGCCGGGCAGCCCCAGGACGCCATCGAGAGGATCATCTCCACTATTCCGATGGGCCGCATGGGTGCGCCCGACGAAGTCGCCAAAGCGGCACTGTTCTTGGCCTCGGACGACTCAAGCTTCGTCACGGGTATCGAACTGTTCGTCGACGGCGGCAGGGCGCAGATCTGACATCACGACCGCATTTCCACCCGCAGCGGCATCAATAGATGGCCTCGGACCGCAGAACGCGGACGGAGCCGACCAAGACAAATCCAGGCCGATTCGACCCATGGGAATCATCGTGGAGCAGACACCCCTCATCCCACCCGCCGTACATCGCCTCGGCGACGACATGGTCAACTTCTATCTCGTTGAGGAGCCGGAGGGTCTGGTCCTGGTCGACGGTGGACTGCCCACCCATTGGGGTGAGCTCTGCGATCATCTCGCAGACATCGGTGCCGTTCCGGGCGACATCAAGGCTGTCCTGCTCACCCATGCCCACCCTGACCACTTGGGTCTGGCGGCCCGAGTCCGCCGTGAAGCGGGCGCTGCGGTGTGGATTCACAGTGCCGAAGCCGCCACCCTTGCCGCGGCCAACCCCGCGCGAGCGGGGGCGAGCACAGAACGGTCGATGGCTCGCTACCTGATGCGGCGACCCGCGAGCATGGGGCTTGTGGTCCACCTTGCCCGGAGCGGAGCTTTTCGTCCCGCTCCTGTCAGTGATCCGGAGGTTTTCGAATCCCCCGCCACGCTCACGCGCGTGCCGGGAACGCCCGAGGCCGTACCGATTCCCGGGCACACGCCGGGAAGTACCGCCTACGTCTTCCGGCACCACGGGGTGATCTTCACCGGCGACGCGCTTGTCTCGTACGACGGCCTGACCGGGCACAGGGGACCTCGCCTCGTATGCCGCGGCTTCACACACGACGGCGCGTCGGCCCTTGCCTCGCTGGACACCCTGGCGGGGATCGGAAGCGACTTGACGGTCCTGCCGGGCCACGGCGATCCGATGGCTGAGCTGTCTCCAGCCGTTGAGGAAGCGCGTCGCGTCGGCATCTCGTAGACGCGTCTTGTCTATTCAAGTGGCCTCATGCCCCAGGCCTGGCTCGTCCTCCAACCCCCGTAGCCTCAGCCATGAAAGATCTCCGGAGCAGGCTGCGGTAGTAGGGCATCGGCGGCACCTGGGAGCGTGCGTTGACGGCGCTGCGCGCGCAGGCGGGGAGGCGGCAATGCGCCACGTGGCCCCGGCCTGTCGGCCCTGCCGATCCGACGCTTCCGCTCCGCGCCGGTCACTGTGACTCCTAGCATGAAGCGTTGCTGGCTGCCCGCGAGGAGGGTGCCGACCATGGGGGCCATGACCTCGTCCCCCCGGCCTACAACCGCCGCCCGAAACGCTGACGATTCCGCCCAGCCGCCCGTCGCCCTGACCAGCGCCGGCCTCGCCGTGCTGATCACCGCGGTCTTCCTGCCCCAGGTCGACTTCTTCATCGTCAACGTCGCGCTTCCCACGATCCAGTCGTCGCTGGGGGCGAGTGCCGGCGCGCTCGAACTCGTCGTCGCCGGCTACGGGACGGCCTATGCCGCGACACTGGTTCTCGGCGGGCGGCTGGGCGACATGATCGGCCGCCGGCGGATGCTGCTGACAGGGATGTCCGGCTTCGTGCTCACCTCGCTGGTCTGCGGGACGGCTCCCGGGATCGGCGTCCTGCTCACGGCGCGGATCCTGCAGGGTGCCGCGGCGGGCCTGGTCGTCCCCCAGGTGATCGCGACGGTCCACGCGACGCTGAGCGGGGAACGGCGGCACCGGGCCCTGGGGCTGTACAGCTCGGCCGCGGGCGCGGCGATCGTGGTCGGCCAGCTCGTCGGTGGCCTGCTGGTGACCGCCGACATCGCGGGCACCGGATGGCGGCCGATCTTCCTGGTCAACGTGCCGATCGGTGCGGTGGCCCTGATCGCGGCCGGGCGCCTCGTCCCCGAGTCCCGCTCACCGCACCCGCTCGGGCTCGACCTGGTGGGGACGCTCCTGTTCGCCGGGACCCTGGTGGCCCTGCTGGTGCCGCTCGCGGAGGGACCGACGATCGGTTGGCCCCTGTGGAGCCGGGGCGCGCTGGCGTTGGTGCCGGTGCTCGCGGCGGCGACGGTCGTCGTCGAACGCCGTGCCGAGGCGGCCGGGCGGGTTCCGCTGCTGCCCCCGTCGCTGCTGCGGCTGCCGTCGATGAGGCGCGGCTTCGCGCTGCACCTCCCGTTCATGCTCACCTACGGCGCCTTCATGTTCGCGTTCGCCCTCACCGTCCAGACGGGCCTGCACAGCGGGGTGCTCGGCGGGGGTCTGGCGGTCCTCCCGCTGGCGGTCGCCTACTTCGTCGCGTCCCTCGCCGCGCCGCGCGCCATCGCCCGGTTCGACGCCCGCCGCGTCGTCGCCGTCGCCGCGGTGGCCGTCGCCCTCGGCCTCCTGGTGCTCGTCCTGGTCACCGTGACGACGTGGCCGCACACCGACTACTGGGCGTTCGCACCGGGACTCGTACTGGCGGGGGCCGGCCAGGCGCTCGTCTTCGCCTGCCTCTTCCGACTGATCCTGCTCGACGTCCCCGAGCACCTGGTGGGGGTGGGGGGCGGTGTGGTCACCACGGTGCAACAGTCCGGCCTGGCGCTCGGGGTGGCGACGCTGGGCACGTTGTTCGTCGGGCTGGAGAAGACCGGCGTCGGCACCGCCTTCGTGGTGTCGCTCGCGGTCCAGGCCGCGATCATGCTCGCGATCGCGGCCGGAGCGCACACCCTGCCCCACCTGCATGCGCGACCGGGCAAGACCGAGGTCGCAGTCGACGTGTGACCACCCACAGACCGCAGGAGTGGCGTGGTCCACAACGGTTTGATCCCCCGCCGCAGCTGATCGTCGCGCACGCGCCACTGACCAGGGGCCAACGGCGAGACGGTGGCCGATGCCTTACTGGCCGGTCTGCCGCGCCACACGGACCGACCCGACGACCGGGCCTGCTGCGCTCGGGTCGGGCTCAGCCGGCGTCGGCGACCAGCCTGGTCAGCCGCTCGACGGTGTGGGGGTCTGCGGGGAGCAGCACCTGCAGCCGGGTCGTCGAGCCGGGCGCGACCCAGGTGTTGGAGACGGTGAAGGTCATCCGGCCGACCGCCGGGTTGTCGATCTGGCGCGGCACCCCGGCGTCGACACCGCGGACGGAGTGCCGGTCCCACAGTTCGGCGAACTCCGACGACTCCGCGCGCAGCCGCGAGACCAGCGCCTTCCACCGGCCGTCGTCGACGTGCTCGGCCATGGCGACGCGCAGGTTCGCGACCTGGCGAGCCGCGGCCTGCTCCCAGTCGACGACACGCTCGCGCCAGCGGGGCTCGGTGAAGGTGAGCCAGACGCAGTTGCGCTGTGCGATCGGCACCTCGTCGAGGTCGGTGATCAGCAGGCGCATCGCGCTGTTGTAGGCGAGCAGGTCGAACTTGCCGTTCTGTACGCAGGCGGGGTAGGGGTCGAGCTTGTCCAGCACGGCGTGCAACTCGGCGCTCACGGCGTTGCACTCCACGACGACTGCGTCGTCCGCGGCACCGGCGAGCCGGTAGAGGTGATGGCGCTCGTCGTGGTCCAGACGCAGCGTGCGGGCGAGCGCGTTGAGCACCTGTGGCGAGGGGCGTACGTCGCGGGCCTGCTCCAGGGCCGTGTACCAGGTGACGCTCATCCCGGCGTGCTGAGCGACCTCCTCCCTGCGCAGACCAGGGGTGCGCCGCCGAGTGACCGCCACGAGACCGAGCTCGCTCGGCGACATGCGCTCGCGTCGGTTACGCAGGAAGACGGCCAGCTCCCGGCGCCGGACAGACGCGGTGTCGGAGTTGCCGCGGCTTGCGAGTCCGACGGCATTGCCGCCGGACTCGGGGGACGGATCGGCCGGCTCCTCGGGCCGCGGCACGGTGTACACAACCATCAGGATCCTCCAGAGGCCGGCCAGCCCCCACTCAGTCGTGAAACTAGTATCAGCAGTGACTTGATACCAGTCTTGAGGACGGAAACGATACGGGCATCGGCCTTGTGCACCCTGCTCTGAAGGAGCCCTCCTATCGTGTCCGCCGCTACGTCCTCCTCACCGCATCCCGCTGACGCACGCCACCTGCTCGTGATCGGTGCCGGCCCCGGCATCGGCGCCGCCACCGCCCGTCGCTTCGCCCGCGACGGCTACCGGGTGACCCTGGCCGCCCGGCACCGGGACAAGCTTGAGGAGCTCGCCGCCGACCTGGGCCCAACCGGGGCCGAGGTGGCCGTCGTGCGCGTCGACGCGGCCGACCCCGAGCAGCTGCGCGAGGCGTTGAGCTCGCTCTACGCGGCCCCGAACCCGCCCGGCGTGGTGCTGTACAACGTTGCCCAACTGACGCCCGACGACCTCCTGTCGGCCGCGCCCGAGAACCTGCTGGGGGCCCACACCGTCAACGTCGTCGGCGGGGTGGTGGCCGCCCAGGTCGCGGTGCCGGCCATGCGAGCCGCCGGTGGCGGCACGTTGCTGTTCACCGGTGGCGGTCTGGCCGACCAGCCGCACCCGGGCCTCGCCACGTTGTCCCTGGGCAAGCTGGGGCTGCGCGGGGTCGCGAACCTGCTGGGCACCCAGCTCGCCGACGACGGCATCCGGGTCCTCACCCTCACCGTCAACGGGGCGGTCGAGCCGGGCACCCCGTACGACCCCGACCACATCGCCGAGCGGTACCGGCGGGCGATCAACGACGCCAAGCCGGGTTTCACCGATGAGCACTTCAACGGGGCCTGAGCCGACTCCATCCGGACCGGAGGGGCAGCAGGCGTCGGACAGCCTGCTGCCCGCTTCTGCCGCTAGCCGAGCGCCTTGGCAATGGCGTGCATCGCTTCCGCGAAATCGGGCAGGGTGGAGCGCGGGACATGATCGAGGACGCGCTCCCGCACGCTACGCAGGTGCACCGGGTAGGCCCGCTGCAATCGCTCCAACCCCTTCGCCGTGAGGATGACCTCGACACCCCGCGCGTCATCCACGGAACGTCTCTTGACCACCAGGCCATCGGCAGCGAGGGCGTCGACCAGACGCGTCGTCCTGCTGCCCGACAGGTAGACACGACTGGCGAGTTCAGCGACCCGCAGTACTTGATCGGGCGCTTCGGACAGGTGCGTCAAGGCACTGTAGGTACTGAGCGAGATGTTCGCGCCGCGCTGCAGGTCGTCGTCGAGGTACCGCGGCGCCAGCACGAAGAAGCGGGCGAGATCTCGCCATGCCGGCTCCTCCACAGCGTCCAGTGGCTGAAGGTTCATGGGTGGGCCATCCGTCATGGCTTCAGCGTACTTGCGGTTGCAGGCAGCTATTGAGTCGCGGACGCCTCCCCCTGCTTCGGACCGCGTCACCTTCACTTCAGGTCACCCCAGTCGCGAGCGCTGCCAACTCCCACTCGCAAACACCATCCGACCGCGTTGTCCGGCCAGTTCGCGGACATGACCGACCAGCCGGCACTCCCCCACTCGCCACCCTGTGCGACAGCGCATCACACGGCGTTACTTGCCTGCGCAGGCAGCGATTGCTAGATTGGCCATCGCCGCAGACGGAACCAAGAGCCGTCCCATTTGCTCGCGGCAGCCCTGACACACCATCCAACGAAGGACCTCGATGCCATGTCCACCTCCGCAACCGCCCTCCCGGCGCCGCCGACCGGGCGTTACATCATCGACGGCTCGACATCGACCGTCACGTTCATCACCAAGCACATGTTCGGCCTGGGCAAGGTTCGCGGCAGCTTCGCCGTGACGCGCGGCGTGATCATCGTTCCCGACCAGGTAGACGATTCCACCGTGGACGCCGAGATCTCCGCTTCGAGCTTCTCGACCCGGAACTTCATCAGGGACCCCCAGGTGAGGTCGTCCCTGTTCCTCCATGCGCGCCGCCACCCCACCATCTCCTTCCGGACCAACGGCATTCAGCGCCGGACGGACAGCTGCACGGTGTCGGGAACCCTCACAGTGAAGGGGAAGTCGGCGCTCATCGATCTCACCGTGACGGACATCGACATCACAGGCGCCTCGGCAGTGTTCACCGCCCACGGGACGATCGACCGCTACGCGCTCGGAATCACCAAGATGCGCGGCATGGCGGCCCGCAACCTGTCCGTCGAGATCAGCGCCCGCGCCCACAAGGCATGAACAGCCCGGACCGAGCGGTCACCGTTCCGCGGTCCGGCCTTGAACCACTCCGCACGACGTCCTGGTGCGCTTGATTCCCGATCCCCAGTACCGGCGGAACGGCGGGGCCAGTTGTCGCATTCCGCTTGAACTGCCGCATATGCCCACCGGTTTGCCCAAGACCACGTTCCCGCCCATCCGGAAAAGAGACCATGGCAAAGATCATTGTCACAGCGGGCCCAGTGCCGGGCCATGTCGTACCCCTCGCGGCGATAGCAGCCGACCTGACGAAGCGCGGACACGAGGTCCTCTTCTACACGGGCGCCCGGTTCGAGGAGCAGATAGGCGCGACCGGGGCGCGGTTCGTCCCGCACCCCGCAGAGGTCGACGTTACTCTCGGCGCCCTGGACGCCGCGCTCGCCGAACGTGAGAAACTCGCACCGCTCGAACGTATCGCCTTCGACATCAAGCACCTCGCGGCCGACCAGGCGCCGATCCACGACAAGCGCCTCCAGAAACTGCTCGCCGAGTTCCCCGCGACCGTGGTGATCAGCGAGCCGATGTCCTTCTGGGCGCTGCCGACGGCCCTGCGCGCTCCCCGAGGCCGACGCCCGCTCCTCGTGAACATCGGCATCGCGCCACCCGCCTTCGGCAGCGTGGACACCGCGCCCTTCGGGCCGGGGCTGCTCCCGCCCACCACCGGCGAAGAACGTGCCCGTTACGACGACATGCGCGTCCAGATGGGAGCGTTCTTCGCCGATCCGCAGCAGTACGTGGAAGGCGTCTTCACCGCGATGGGTGTCACACTGCCCGCTCCGCTCTTCGATGCCATGGCCACGGTCCCCGACCACCTGCTTCAGCTGACCGTTCCCGCCTTCGAGTACCCGCGCAGCGACGCCCCGGAGGGCTTCCGCTTCATCGGCCCCCTCCCGGCCGCCACCGACAGCGGGTTCGAACTCCCCGACTGGTGGGCGGAGTTGTCCGCCGACAGGCCGGTTGTCGTCGTCACGCAGGGCACCGTGGAGAACGGCGACCTCTCCCAGCTCCTCGTGCCCGCACTCCGTGCGCTGGCGGACGCGGACGTGACCGTCGTGGCCGCGACGGCACGCCCCGACGGCCCCGACATGGTTCGGACGGCGCTGGACGGTCAGGTTCCCGCCAACGTCCGCCTCGCCGGGTTCGTGCCCTTCGAGCAGTTGCTGCCGCTCGCCGACGTCCTGGTCACCAACGCCGGATACGGCGGTGTCCAGACCGCGCTGCGGCACGGGGTCCCGCTCGTCGTCGGCGGCGAGACCGAGGACAAACCCGAGGTCGCCGCCCGCGTCGAGTGGTCCGGCGTCGGCGTAAACCTGCACACGGCCCGCCCCGAGACGGCTGCCGTCCGTGCCGCCGTGGACGACGTACTGAACGACCCGCGATACCACAAGCGCGCGAGCGAGATCCGGAGTCAGTGCGCCGAGTACCGGCCCTTCGACGCCATTGCTGAAATCGTCGAGCAGGCCACAGCGATGGTCGAGAATCCACGACTCGGCCTGCGTCGGGAAGGGGACGAGCTGTGACGGTTGCGCCCTTCGCCTTGATGCAGCTCAGTTCGGGGCTGTTCGCGAGCAAGACACTCGCCGTCGCTGTTCAGTTGGACGTGTTCAGCATGGCGGCGGGCGACGGGATCACCGTCGAGGAGTTCGCCGCCGCACGGGAGTTGCGGACACGTCCGGCGGGGATGCTGCTCACCGGATGCGCAAGTCTGGGGCTGCTGGAAAAGGACGGCGACAGGTTCCTGGCGTCGCCGCTGGCGCGTGAGTATCTGGTCCCCGGAACCCGTTACTACTTCGGTGATTTCGTCACCATGCTGGACGAGCGGGTCTACGCGGGCTGGATGCGTCTGGCCGAGGCGGTGCACACCGACGCGCCGACCGTATGGGACTCGGCGCAGCGGGATTCGCTGTTCGACGACGCCGATCCCGTGACGGTGCGGACGTTCTGGCGGGGCATGCACTCGTTGTCGACGTACACGGCGCGGGCTGTCGCCGAGGCGTACGACTTCGGGTCGGTGCGGCGGTTGCTGGATGTCGGTGGTGGCGGTGCCGCGTTCACGATCGAGCTGTGCCGGGCCTACCCGACCCTGCAAGCGACCGTCTACGACCTGCCGTTCGTGTGCGAGCAGACGGCGGAGCGGATCGCCGAGGCGGGCCTCAGCGACCGGATCACCTGCGTGGCCGGCGACTTCTTCGCCGAGGAGAAGCTGCCCGGCGGGCACGACGTGGCCCTCCTGTCGTCGGTGTTGCACGACTGGAGCGCCGCGGAGAACCAGGTCATCCTCGACAAGGTCGCGGCGGTGCTCCCGGACGGCGGCCGGATCCTGGTCGCAGAACTGCTGATGGACGATGACGAGTCGGGACCCGCGCCCGCCGCGTTGTTCAACCTGCTGATGCTCGTGGAGACTCGGCATGGCAGGAACTACACCGGCGCCACGTACGAGCGGTGGCTGCGGAGGGCCGGATGCGCTGCGGTGGAACGTGTTCCGGTCGCCGGAGTGAGTGCGAACGCCCTCGTCGTGGGGACCGTCGCCCAACCGTGACCGCCCTGCAACGGCCCGCCCCGGCGAACAGCTCCCGACGAGTCATACCGACCCCGGAGGCCACGAGCCCGAACCGGGCCCTGCGAAAGAAGGCAAGGGGGCGACGCTCGCGGAACAGAACGTTGAGGTTCAGCCGGCGAGGCGGGAGCGGTCCGCTGTGGTGTGGGGCACGCCGAGGTGTTCCAGCAGGAGTCCTTCCCGGGTGGACCAGGGGCAGATCTCGACGCGCTTGGCCCCGCAGGCTTCCATGAGGGCTTGAGCAATCAGGGCTCCGGCAAGCGACTGTCCGGCTCGGTCCCGGGAGATGCCCGGGAGTTGGCCACGGCGGGACGGCTTCGCCTCGGCCAACAGGGCGACCGCGGCACGCAGTTGGGGCAGGGTCAACTGCCGTGCGGCTCGCGGCGCCTTGCCCGATTCGGCCCGCGGCAGGTCGGGAACGGCTTCCAGGGACCGCTGCAGGTGCTTCCGGATCTCGGCCAGGCGGCGTGGGGACGGCGAGGTGTTGCCGGGCAGCCAGTCCCGGGTGACCCTGCGCGCGCCCAGCGACAGCGAGTACACCGTGTGGAGCTGGTCCCCGGTGCCGGAGGCGATCTCCAGGGTGCCGCCGCCGATGTCCAGGACGAGCAGTGGGCCGGCCGCTGAGCCCGCCCACTGGTGGGCGGCCACGTAGGCCGGCCGCGCCTCCTCCTCACCGGTCAGCACACGCAGGCGAGTGCCCGTGGTACGAGCCACCTGCGCGATGATCGCGTCCCGGTTGGGCGCGTCCCGGATGACGGAGGTGGCGAACGCGAACACCTCCGGGCCGCGCGGACGCGGGTTCGAGGCGACCACCTCGGCCACTGCCCGCTAGACGCTCTTCACGCCGGCCCGGTCCAGCCGTCCCTTGCGGTCGAGGGTCTCGTGGTCTCGTGCAGTCTCAGCCGCACCTTGCGCTCCAGCACCGCACCCGGGCGCCGCCGCACAACCGTCAGCAAAGCACTGTGGCACCCGACATCGAGCACGCCTGCCTGCCGCACCCCATCGCCTCCTCCGGCCTGTTACCGAGCAGCAGCCCTGGTCACGGGCCGGGGGGGCCGGCATGGCGGGGTGGTTGGACCCGGGCCGACCGGTCCCGCCGTGCCCCTGCTTGGAGGGGCGGGAGCAGCCACGCGACCTCCTCCCTCGACTGTCAGGCGCCGGTCTGGACGTCCACCTGGTCGGTGTAGAAGGCGACATGGCCGGCGATGTCCGCGACGGCGTCGTACGGCTCGGGGTAGAACCACACGGCGTCGGCCCGCACGCCGTCGGCGAGGGCGAGGCCGTAGTACGACGCGTCGCCCTTGTAGGGGCAGTACGTCCGGGTGGTGCTGTCCGTGAGCAGTGTCCGGTCGACGTCGTCGAGCGGGATGTACTGCACCGGCGGGTAGTTGGCCTCGCGGAGGGTCAGGGCCCGGGTGGTGTCGGCGACGACGTGCGTGCCGACGCGGGCCACCACTCGCACGCCGGTGGCCTCGATGGTGATGGGGTGGTCGGGTCCGGGGATCTTGGGTTCCCGCGTCGTCATGGTCATCTTCCTTTGCCTTGTGGGTGGTTCAGCCGGCGATGAGGTCGAACTCATTGCCCTCGACATCGGCGAACGTCGTCCACCGAGCTCCGCCGCGCACGACTTCGTGGAGCTTGGTCGCCCCGAGCGCGAGCAGACGTTCGCTCTCCCCCTCATAGTCGCCGGTGATCAGATCCGGGTGGAATCGGTTCTTGACGCTCTTGGCCTCGGACACCTGGTGGAAGGCCAGCCGTGGTCCGCCTGCGGGATCGCCGGCCTCCACGACGGCATCGTGCTCGTCCGCACCGTCAGCGACCTTTCGGTCCAGGACAGCAGCCCAGAACCGCGCGGCGCGTGCGGCGTCGGCTGCGTCGAAGGACACGCCGAAGAAGGTCGTACTCATGCTCCACTCCTCAATCTCACCGACTGATTAGACCAGTCTGTCTCTATGGCGAAATAACCATAGGCGCCATCTCTGGCGCACGTCAAACACCCAAGATGGAGGGTCGCCACCTTGAATCTTCCAGGATGGAGTTGACGAGACTAGACAGGTCTGTTTAGCTGAATCTCGAAATCAGACAGACCGGTCTACTCAATCAAGAGGAAGTGCGACCATGACCGAGACACGTACAGCCCTGGTCACAGGAGCGACGTCCGGGATCGGCCGAGCCGCTGCGGAGAAACTCGCCCGGGACGGATTCAAGGTCCTGGTCCACGGCCGCGACGCCGACCGTGGGGCCGCGGTGGTCAAGGGGATCGAGGGCCTCGGCGGCAGTGCCGAGTTCCTCGCCGCCGACCTCACCGACGTCCGCGCGATCATGCAACTGGCGGCCGCGGCCAAGGGCGTCGACGTCCTCGTCAACAACGCGGGGTTCTCCTGGTTCGGGCCCACCGCCGACCTGAAGCCCGACACGTTCGACGCGCTGTTCGACGCCAACGTGCGCAGCGCCTACTACCTCACGGCCGTCATCGCGCCGGTGATGGCCGAGCGCGGCGAGGGCGTCGTGATCAACCTGGGCAGCATGGCCGGGCAGGTCGGCCTGGCGGGCGGCGCCGCCTACAGCGCCACCAAGGCCGCGCTCACCTCGCTGACCCGCTCCTGGGCCGCCGAGTACAGCCCGCGGGGTGTGCGGATCAACACCATCGCCCCCGGGCCGGTCCACACCGGCGGCTCCGACAGGGAGAGCATCACGGCCCTGGGCAAGACCACCCTTCTGGCCCGAGCGGCGGAGGCCGAGGAAATCGCCGACGTCATCGCGTTTTTGGCCTCGCGGGCTGCCCGGTACGTCACCGGCGCCGTCATCCCCGCCGACGGCGGACGCACCGCCGTCTGACCCCCCAACCCCACCCACAGAAAACGAGCACAGCAATGGACAACCCCGTCGTACTGATCACCGGCGCGCTCACCGGCATCGGCCGCGCAGCCGCCGTCGCCTTCGCCAAGCAGGGCGCGAACGTCGTCGTCGCCGGACGCCGTGACGAGGCCGGCAAGGCCCTGGTCGAGGAACTGCGCGGGCTCGGCTCGTGGGCCGAGTTCGTCAACGCCGACGTCCGCAACGAGGACGAGGTGCGCGCCATGGTCGACGAGACCGTCACCCGGTTCGGCCGTCTCGACGTCGCGGTGAACAACGCCGGCACCGAAGGCCGGCCCAGCCCGATCACCGACCAGAGCGCGGAGACGTACAACGCGACGTTCGACACGAACGTCCTGGGCGTGCTCCTGAGCATGAAGCACCAGGTCCGCGTCATGAAGGAGCAGGGCAGCGGCAGCATCGTCAACATCTCCTCGACCTACGGCCACGAGGGCGCCGCCGGGGCCTCCGTCTACGTCGGCAGCAAGCACGCCGTCGAAGGCATCACCAAGTCGGTGGCCCTGGAGGTCGCCGCCTCGGGAATCCGCGTCAACGGCGTGGCCCCCGGCCCGACGGACACCGGCATGCTGACCCGCTTCACCGGCACGCCGCAGAACAAGGCGGCCCTGGTGAGCGAGGTCCCGCTGGCCCGCCTCGGCCTCTCGGAGGAGGTCGCCGCCGCGATCGTGTTCATCGCGTCGGACGAGGCGTCGTTCATCACCGGCCACATCCTCAACGCCGACGGCGGACACAGCGCCAACTGATCAGCTCCGAACGCAGAACCCCTACGGGCCCGGACGGCCCATGGTGCGGCGGCTGCCGGAAACCGTCGTCCGGCCCACCACCCGGCCTCCGCACCCTGATCCAAGGAGAAGCGCCACCATGACCGACCACAGCCACGACACCGCCCCGACCCGGTTCGTCGAGGCCGGCGGCATCCGTTTCGCCTACCGCCGCTTCGGCAACGCGGCCGCCGGCCGGACACCGGTCGTGTTCTTCCAGCACTTCATCGGCAACCTGGACGACCACGATCCGGCGATCAGCGACGGGTTCGCCGCCGACCGCGAGGTCATCCTGTTCAACAACGCCGGAGTCGCCTCCACCAGCGGGATCGTCCCGGACACCATCGAGCAGATGGCCACCGACGCAGGCATCTTCATCGACGCTCTCGGGCTGACGAGGGCGGACCTGGTCGGCCACTCGATGGGCGGCCTGGTCGCACAACAGGTCGCCATCCAGCGCCCCGACCTGACCCGCAGACTCGTGCTGGTCGGCACCGGCCCGCGTGGCGGCGTGGGTATCGGCGAGACTCCGGCGGAGACCGCCGCCCTGTTCACCGTCAAGCTGCCCCGACAGGAAGACATGTGGCTGCCGGTCCTGTTCGCCCCGACCGTGACCAGCCAGAAGCTGGGCCGCGCCTACGTCGAGCGGATCGTGGCCCGCAAGGACCGCGACGCCTCCCCGTTCGGCGAGCAGGTCTACGCGGGCCAGGGCACCGCCATCCACACCTACGGCGCCATGAAGGACCCCGCCTACGCGGTCCTGAAGAACATCACGATCCCGGTCCTGGTGGTCAACGGCACCGACGACATCATCATCCCCACGATCAACTCGTACATCCTCCAGCAGTTCCTCCCGGACGCCGAGCTGATCCTCTACCCGGACGCCAACCACGGCGCCCACTTCCAGTACCCCGAGCGGTTCGTCACCCACACCAAGCTCTTCCTCGACCGCTAGGACCACAGTGGCCGAGCAGAGGGCCCCGCAGCGCAGAGGCGGTCACCGCCGCACGGTGACCGCCTCTGCGCGTCAGTGCGGGAAGTATGGGAAGACAGGTCTGTCTGGCTTTGTTGGAGGGGATGAGGGACGAATGAGCCCCTGCGCGGAGCCGTAGACTGGACCGCCAGTCTGAAAGAAGGAAGTGACCATGTCCACGAAGGCCAGCGTCTCGAAGCCGTCCGTGCGTGAACGTCTGCTGGCCGCCGCCGACGAGCTGTTCTACAGCGAGGGCGTACAGACCGTGGGCATCGACCGCATCGTACAGAAGGCCGGCGTGGCCAAGGCGTCGCTCTACAACCTGTTCGGCAGCAAGGAAGAACTGGTGCAGGCCTACCTCGACGCCCGCCACGACCGCACCCGTGAGCAGATCGAGCGCGTCCTGACCCGGTTCCGGACGCCACGCGAGCGACTGCTCGGCGTTTTCGACGGGCAGGGCCAGCTCTTCACCGAGCCCGGCTTCAACGGCTGCGCACACATGACGGCCAGCGCGGAGGTACGGCCCGGCAGCCCCGTCGAGGGCGCCGCCGACCGTTACCGGCTCTGGGTGCGGACCCTGTTCACGGATCTGGCCCGGGAGGCCGGCGTCACCGATCCCGAAGAGCTGGCACGGCAGCTCCACCTGCTGTACGACGGCGCCGGGATCTCCGCGCGGATGGACCGCGACCCGTCAGCGGCGACGACCGCCCGCGCGGCAGCCGCGGCGCTGTTCGACGCCGCGGTCAAGGACAAGGAACCGGGCGACGCCGGGCAGTAGTCCGGTGAAACGGTCGTCCGACGACCTGGCCCGGTCCCCCGCGACGGGCCGGACCAGGTCGTACTGCCACCCCTAGCCGTTGATCACGCGGAGGGGTTCGCCGTCGATGAAGATGACGTGGGTGTTGAAGAAGGCGTCCAGTCCCTCGGGGCCGAGTTCGCGGCCGTAGCCGGACTGCTTGACGCCGCCGAACGGTACGCCGATGTCGACGGTGATGCCGTTGTTCAGGTTCACCGTGCCGGAGTTGATCCGCTGGGCCACGCGCAGGGCGCGCTCGGTGTCGGTGCTGTAGACGGCGCCGGACAGGCCGAACTCGGTGTCGTTGGCGATGCGGATCGCCTCTTCCTCGTCGCGGTAGGTCAGGACGGTCAGGACGGGTCCGAAGATCTCCTCCTGGGCGACCTTGGCGTCCGGTGAGACGCCGGTGATGATCGTGGGGGCGATGTAGTAGCCGACGTCGTGGCCGGGGGCCCGGCCGCCGCCGACGGCGAAGGTGCCGCCGTCCTTCTCCGCGGAGGCGAGGTAGTCCAGGACCCGCTCGTAGTGCTTGCGGGTGACCATGGCGCCCACGTCGGTGGCCGGGTCACGGGGATCGCCGACGGTCAGCTCGGCGAACGCCTCGGCGAGGGCGGAGACGATCTCGTCGTGCCGGTGCTCGGGCACGATGAGCCTGCTGGGGTTGGTGCAGCTCTCGCCGTTGTTCCCGGTGACGCCCGGCACCAGGGTCTCGACGATACGGTCCAGGTCGGCGTCGTCGAGCACGAGTGCCGGTGACTTGCCGCCGAGTTCGAGGGTGAGCTGCTTGAGGGTGTCGGCGGCTGCGGCGGCGATGCGGCGGCCGACCACGGTGCTGCCGGTGAAGGTGATCTTGTCGACGCCCGGGTGGCGCACGAGGTGGTCGCCGCCCGCGGGAAGGGCGTTGACGATGTTCAGCACACCGGCGGGCAGCCCGGCCCGCAGTGCGGCGTCGGCGAAGTAGCCCGCGCTCAGGGGTGTGTCCTCGGACGGCTTCATGATGACGGTGCAGCCGGCCAGCAGGGCCTGCGGGAGCTTGAACGCGGCGAGGGCGAGCGGGGCGTTCCACGGGACGATGGCTGCCACGACGCCCACCGGCCGCTTCTCGATGCGGGCGCTGACCCCCGACAGACCGGTGCGCAGTTCGGTCAGCTCTGTCACGTCCGCCAGGGAGGCGTAGTAGCGCAGCAGGCCGGGCATGGTCAGGGCTCCGCCGCGACTCTGCCCGATGGTCAGGCCGGTCTCGGCGACCAGTACCTCGGTGACCGGGTCGGCGTCCTTCTCCAGCTCCTCGGCGAACTTGGTGAGGATCTCGGCACGCTCCCGCAGGGTCAGTCGCGGCCAGGGGCCGGAGTCGAACGCGGCACGGGCCGCGGCGACGGCCGCGTCGATGTCCCCGGAGGCCGCGGCGGCAGCCGATCCGATCTCCTTCTCGGTCGCGGGGTCGACGACCGCAATGCGCTCGCCGGTGGAGCCGGGACGCCAGGTGTTGTTGATGAACAGGTCCCGCTCGAACACGGGCGAGGAGGGGGTGGGAGTACTCATGACATGCCTTCCGCTACGGCCAGTAATGAAAATAACTGGATAGTTACCATCTAGCACGCAGGATCCGAGGTTTGTCAATAACTGGTTGGTTACCTTAGGCTGGCCCCATGGCCTACGACTCCGCGGCAACCCGCGCAAAGATCCTCCGGGCGGCGATCGAGGAGTTCAGCGCCTCCGGTTTCGCCGGTGCCCGCATCGACCGCATCGCCGAGGTCTCGGGCGCCAACAAGCGGTCCATCTACGTGTACTACACGAACAAGGAACTCCTGTTCGCCGCCGCCCTGCACAAGGTCATCAGCGAACTGAACGACGCGGTGCCGCTCACCGAGGACGACCTGCCGGGCTACGCGGGCCGCATGTTCGACTACCTGACCCGGCACCCCGCCGCGCTGCGCATGCATCTGTGGCGCCAGTTGGAACGGCCCGAGCTGGGCCCCGACGCGGCGGACGTGTACAGCGACAAGATGGCCCGCATGACCGCGGACTCGACGGCCGGGCAACTGCCGTCGACCGACCTGCTCGTCCTCATCACCGGGCTCACGCAGAGCTGGGTGCTCGCGCCGCGGGATCTCCTCACGGCCGCCGACGGCTCCGACCCCTATCGGCCGGAACGGCTGGCGGAGCACCGGGCCGTCGTCGTCGAAGCCGCCCGCCGCCTCTGCGCACCCACCCCGACAGCCACACCCGGTCGGGCCTAGGTCCTGTCTTCAAAAGATCTTGAGTGGTGGATCATGGTCGGGTGATACGGCGCCATGAACTGTCCGAGGCCGAGTGGGAGTTGCCTGCGGCGAAGGCGAACAGGCACTTGGGGGTCTGGTGGTCGGGGACGTCGTAGAAGTGGGTGAGGACGAGGGCGTAGGTGAAGAAGATCGCGTTGTAGAGGAAGGACTGGCTGATCATGAGGGTGGCGCCGAGGAGGGAGCGGGTGGGGTAGTCGCGGAAGAGGGTGCGGGCCACGGTGGTCAGCGGGGTCCGGGACTGGGCGCGGATCTCGATCGCGCGGGCCGGGTCGACGGGGGTCAACGCCCTTGCCCCGGCCTCCATTTCGGCGACCGCGTCTTCTGCCTCGTGTTCGCGGCCGTGGAGCAGGAGCCAGCGCGGGGATTCCGGGATACGGCGGCGCAGTGGCCATACGGCGAGGGCGATGAGCGGCCCGATGAGGAAGCCGAGGCGCCAGCCGACGTCGGAGGCGAGGAGGTCGGGGTCGAGCAGGACGTAGGTGCCCAGGGTGCCGATGATCGAGCCGAGCCAGTAGGTGCCGTTGACGGCGAGGTCGGTACGGCCGCGGAAGCGGGCCGGGATCATCTCGTCGATGGCGGAGTTGATGGCCGCGTACTCGCCGCCGATGCCCAGCCCGGCCACGAAGCGCAGGACGAGCAGGATCCAGAAGTCCCAGGACAGGGCTGTGAGTCCGGATGCTGCGAGGTAGAGGCCGAGGGTGACGAGGAACAGTTTGCGGCGGCCGAGGCGGTCGGAGAGGTCGCCGAAGACGAGGGAGCCGGTGACCTGTCCGATCAGGTAGACGGTGGCGGTCAGGCCGACCTGGTAGGAGTCGAGGTGGAGGGTGTCGGCGCGTTGGAGGATCGGGCCGACCGCGCTGGCGACGGTGATCTCCAGGCCGTCCAGGACCCAGGCGATGCCCAGCGCGATGACCATGCGGGTGTGGAAGGGGGACCAGGAGAGGCGGTCGATGCGGGCCGGCACCAGGCTGCGGACCGTTCTGGTGGTGTCGGTCATGGGGTCTTCCTGTCGTCGAGCAGGCGTTCGATGCGGTCGAAGCGTTCGTGGAGGGCGTGGGCTGTCTCCTCGCGCAGTGCGTGTGCGGCGCGTTCCGCGTCCTGGACGAGGTGGTGGCGGCGTTTCTGGTCGCGGCTGACGAACCAGGTCGCGAAGGCCGCGGTGACCATGCCGTACGCGGTGATCCCGACGACCATCACCACGGAGCCGATGACCCGGCCCCACAGGGTCACCGGGTAGAAGTCGCCGTAGCCGACCGTGGTCGCGGTCTCGATCGACCACCACAACGCCCTTGGGTAGGTGGTGATTTGCGCACCTCGCGCACCGTGTTCGGCGGCCACGACCGCGCAGGAGCCGGCCGCCATCACCGCCACGAGGACGGTACTTGCACCGCCCGCGGCCTTCACGTGCAGCGAGCGGCCTTCCCGGCCGAGCAGCAGCCCGACCGCCCTCGTCAGGAATCCGGGCAGCATGCCCGGATCCTGTGCGACGGACGGCCGACGACGGGTGCCCGGCACGCTCCCGCCCGCCCCGCGTCACCCCAACGGCGGGCGGGAGTGTGACCTGCGTGACCGTCTCCGGCCCGCGTCCAGGTCATGAACACGTTGCGTCAGTACCGACAGGGTCAGTGGGATCGCATCGCACCGGTCGACAGCACCGGCAGCGTGAATCCGTCGACCCCGAGCACGGGCAATGGATGACTCACTGGGGTCGTCGGGTCAGCCGGTGACTGGTTGGACGTAGGCGTCGTCCGCGTAGTAGGTGCCGGGTGTGGGTGTGCGCAGGCGGAGTTGGGTGGCGGTGGTAGGGGCGGTGAAGGTGACGAGGTGCCAGGTGTCGGCGGTGGTCTCGTCGAGGGTGCCGGTGGCGACCACGGTGCCGGAGGAGTTCAGGGCTTCGACGGTGAGGGGGGTGGTGGAGTCGGAACGGACGCGTACGGAGACGCGGCGGGGGGTGGTGCCGCCGATCGGCCGGGTGAGGGCTGAAGTGCCGGTCAGGAGTGCCGAGTTGCCCAGGTCGCCGGATGGATCGGCTGTCACGGACGCGGTGCCGGTCACCGTCCACGACGAGGAGAGGGTGTCGAAGAGGTCGGTGAGGACGGGGGTGGTGACGCCGGTGCCGTTGTAGGCGCCGATGTTGGCGGTGGTGGCGGAGACGGAGTTGCCGAAGTAGTCGAGGCCGCCGTTGTCGGTGATCGGGGTGCCGCCGCCGATGGTGGGGTAGCCGGTGATCAGCTGGTAGCCGGCGGGATCGCGGACGCCGGGTGCGGTGAGGCCGGGAGCGGTGGTGAGGGAGTTGGTGGCGGTGGAGGGGGCGGTGACGCTGTAGAAGGCGTTGTGGTCGATGACGAAAGCGGAGTCGCTGAGCTTCCAACTCACCGTTCCGGAACCGGTCTTGCGGATCAGGTTGTTGGTGAACTGCACGTCGAGTGCGGCGGACGTCGACTCGGTGACCAGAGCGGGGCTGAGGCCGCTGCCGATCGCGATGGTGTTGTTGTAGATCCGGCCGTCGCTGAGTTCGCCGTCGCAGATCTGGAAGCCGCGGGTGCGGTCGTTGACGGAGATGTTGTCGCGGATGGTGAAGTCGGCGGTCGGGGTGTCGTAGGGGCAGAGCAGGAAGAATCCGCCCGCGTTGTCGTGGGAGAGGTTGTACTGGAAGACGGTGCCGGAGGTGGAGTGGTCCACGTCGTAGGCCATGCCGTCGGAGGTGGTGTTGCCGCCGGAGGTCTCGTTGTACTGGAAGACGGAGCCGATGCTGTTGGCCGTCCACATCCCGGCGTTGGGGCTGCCGGAGCGTTCGTTGAAGCCGGTCAGCCGGTTGTGCTGGACGAGCGCGCCGTCGTTGCCCTTGACGACGATGCCGTCGCCGCCGATGTCGGTGAGGGTGTTGCCCTGGACGAGTAGCCCGGTGGAGGCGTCCCAGGCAGCGCTGCACAACGTGTTCCAGAACGCGGCGAGTTGGGGGCGCCGGCACCAGTTGGACCAGGTGTAGATGCCCTGCCGGTCCACGGAGTGGATGGTGTTGTCGAGGATGTGGGTGTCGGCGAACGCGGTGGGTGTGGTGGTGCCCTGGGCCTCGATGACGATGCCGCCGGTGGCGTTCGCGTACTTGCCGGTGCCGCTGTCGCCGGTGGTGGCGGTGGCCGAGGGCATGATGCCGCGTACGTCGTGGATGTTCAGGCGCTGGAGGGTGATGCCGCTGACCGTGCCCGCGTCGGCGGCGTAGACGTAAACCCCGCGCCGGTAGGCGGTGTTGTCGCCGTCGGCGGTCAACTCCAGGTCCTGGACGGTGGTGTAGGGCGTGTCGTCGAGGAGTACGGCGTTCACCGCGCCGTCCGCGTTGATCGCGGGCAGGTCGCCCGTGCCGTACGCGCCGATGACGACCGGGACGGTCGCGGTGCCGGTGGCATCAGGGGCGAGCTGGCCGGAGCAGGACGTGCCGCGTCTGAAGAGGACCTGGTCACCGGCCGTCAGGGTCAGCGCATTGACCAAGACCAGCGTGTTGAGGGGGGAGGTTGAGCTGCCGCTGCCGGCTGTGGTGGCGGAGCAGTCTACGTAGTAGGTCGTGGCCGCTGCCTGGGCGGATGGGGCCGCGATGAGGGCGGTACCGAGGGCCGTCAGGCAGGCGAGGAGTGCGGTGCGGGCGCGCAGGCGCATGGTGGGACTCCATGGAGGACGAGGACGACAACTGGGGGTGTGGGGTGGGTAGTTGTCGTACATCGGGTCGTCGTCACAGGGATACCTCCGGGGTGCGGGCGGACAGTCCGCCGTCTACGGGTAGTACGGCACCGGTGACGAACGAGGCGTCGTCCCCGGCGAGGAACGCGACGGCCCGGGCCACCTCATGGGGCAGTCCGGGGCGGCGCAGCGGATAGGGCCGGACCCGGGTGGCCAACTCCTCGGGGTTGTCGGCGAGATGGGCGTTGCGCTCGACGAGGATCAGGCCGGGGGCCACGGCGTTGACGCGGATGCCGTGCAGGCCCCATTCGAGGGCGGCGGTACGGGTGAAGGCGACCAGACCGGCCTTCGCGGCGGAGTACGCACCGAAGCCCTCCGCCGCGAACTGGGCATGCACGGAAGCCACGTTGACGATCGCGCCCGGCCGGTCCGCCTCGATCAGCCGCGCGGCGAAGGTACGGGCGAGTCGTACGGCCGCGTGCAGACTGACGTCGAAGGTGAGCTGCCAGCCCCACTCGGTGCCGTCGAGAAGAGACGAACGCTCTTCCGCGAAGGCGCAGTTGACGAGTACCGACGCCTCCCGCCCCGCGAGTACGCGCTCCGGTGCGTCCGGGTCCGTGAGGTCGCAGACGACCGGCTCGATCCGGTCGGTCGCGCTGTCCCGTACGGACTCCAGGACGTCCACGGCGACGACCTCGTGTCCCCGGTCGGCGAGTTCGGCGGCGATCGCGCGCCCGATGCCACGGGCGGCACCGGTCACGACAGCGGTGGTCGTCATCGCTTCAGCAACCCCTTGTTCAGTCCGTCGGCGAGCAGATTGAAGCCGATCACCAGCCCCACGACGACGGTGACCGGGCCGAGCGCGTACGCCGGATTGTCGCCGAGGAAGGTCGCGCTCGTGCGCAGCAGCGCGCCGAGCGAAGGGGTGGGCGGGGTGACCCCGATGCCGACGAAGCTCATCGCGCCCTCGACGAACACAGCCGTGGACAGGGACAACGCGGCCTGCACGATCAGCGCGTCGAGGATGTTGGGCAGGATGTCGCCGACCAGGATGCGTAGTCGTCCGGCACCCAGGGCGCGGGCCGCGAGCACGTATTCGCGGTCCTTTTCGAGTCGTACGGCGTCCCGGGTGATCCTTCCGAAGAGCGGCACGTTGACGCCGACGACCGTCCAGAACACGGCGGCCGTGCCGGGGCCGAGGACCGCGGCAAGGGTGACGCCGAGGATCAGCGCGGTGAAGGCCAGCATGACGTCGAAGGCCCGCTGGAGTACCACGTCCACGAGGGGGTGCAGGGCGCACAGCACGCCGAGGGCGACACCGGCGAGCGCGCCGAGCGGGACGGCGGTGGCGGCGATGATCAGGTCGAGCCGGATGCCGTACAGCGTACGGGTGAGCAGGTCGCGGCCGAACTCGTCGGTGCCGAGCGGGTGTTGGAGGCCGGGGCCGAGGAGCGCGTCGGGGCCCTGGGTGAGGGGTGAGTACGGCGTGAGGAGCGGGGCCGCGATGCCGAACAGCACGAGCAGGACGACGAGGGCGAGGCCCCAGCGGGCCGAAGGCGCGCTCAGCGCGCGGGAGTTGGCGGCCAGTCGTACCCGTCCGCGTACCGTTACCACCGCGCTCATATGCCGCCCCCGATCCGTACCCTTGGGTCAAGTCCCGCCTGCACCAGATCCGTCAGTGCCTGGAGCACCACGAACACACCGACCGCGAACAGCAACAGATCCTGGACGAGCAGGTAGTCGCGGCCGAGGACGGCCTGGAGGAGGAGTTGGCCGATGCCCGGCCAGGCGAAGACTGCTTCCACGACGATGGCTCCGCCCAGGAGTTGGCCGATCTGGATGCCGAGGACGGTGATCACCGGCGGTAGGGCGCCGGGCAGGGTGTGCCGGGTCAGCAGGCGCCGTTCGGTGAGCCCCTTGCCGTGGCCGGTGCGCACGTAGTCCTCCTGGACCGACTTGCGCAGCGCGGCGGCGAGGAAGCGGGCGAGGACCGCGCCGGTGGGGAGGGCCAGGCACAGGGCGGGCAGCAGGAGGTACTGGACGCCGATCACCGGGTCGGCGAGAAGCGACTCGTGGCCCGACGCGGGCAGGACGCGGAAGGTGACCGCGAAGAGGAGCACGAGCAGGACGCCCGTGACGTACGGCGGGACGGCGAGCGCCAGGTTCACCGCGCCGCCGAGGAGCGCGCGTACGCCCTTGTGGTGGGCGGTGCCCAGCAGGACACCGGCCGCTCCCCCGCCCGCCAGCGCCAACAGGAGGGCGGCGGCGGTGAGTTCGAGGGTGTTGCCCAGGCCGTGTCCGATGAGGGTGGCGATGGGGGCGCCCAGGATGAAGGAGGTGCCGAGGTCGCCGGTGAGCAGGCCGGTGAGCCAGGTCCAGTACTGGACGGGCAGCGACGAGTCCAGGCCGAGGGAGGCCCGGACGTGGGCGACGGTGGCCGCCGAGGCGTCGGGTCCGGCAAGGACGACGGCCGGGTCACCCGGTGCGAGCCGGAGGACGCCGAAGACCAGCACGGACGCGACCAGCAGCACCAGCAGGGCGGACGGGACACGGCGGAGGGCGTAGCGCAGCATGACGGCTGTCCCGCCTCAGCCGATCGAGGTCTGGTCGAGGTCGAGGTAGTCGTACATCGTCCAGCCCAGGCCCTGGACCTTCTTGGTGATCGTGAAGGTGTGGGAGCTTGCTACGAGGTCGGATACGAACTGCTCTTCCAGGAGTAGGTCGTTGACGGCGTCGGCGGCCTCCTTCGCGGCGGTGTCGGTGGTGGCCTGCCACAACTGGTCGGCGAGTGCTCGGTACTTGTCGCTGTCGAAGTTGGAGGCGTTCTTGGCCGCGTTGAATGGGAACGCGCCCTTGACCAGGGTCGCCGGGTGCAGCTGTCCGAAGCCGTGACCGTTGATGAACAGGCCCGGCAGCTCGCCGGCTTGGAGCTTGGCGAGGAAGTCGGCGGCCTGGAGCGGCTCCGCCTGCGCCTTGAGGCCGATCTGGGTGAGGTCGTACTGGACGATCTCGGCGATCTTCGCGTTGGTCGCGAGGCCCGCGTTGTAGACGACCTTGACTGTCTTGCCGCCGGCGCCCGCCGCCTTGATGAGGGCCTTGGCCTTGCTCAGGTCGCGGGTGTAGTGCGCGGCCTTCGTCTTGTCGTACGCCGGTGAACTCGTCGCCCAGGGAAGGGAGGTGACCGTGCCGATGCCGCCGAGGACCTGGCTGAGGACGCGGTCGCGGTCGACGGCCCAGGCCACAGCCTGGCGCACCCGCTTGTCGTCGAGGGGCTTCACCTTGACGTTGGAGGCGATGTAGAACCCGGAGTCGTGCGCGTCGGAGACGGCGACCTGGAACTGGTCGTCGTTCTTGATCGAGGCCGCGTCGAGCGGGGCGACGTCGACGAGGAGGTGGGTGCCGCCGGAGCGCAGGGAGGACACCATCGAGGCGGACTGGCCGACGACCGACACCTCGACGGCGTCGAGCAGCGGGGCGCCCTTCTTCCAGTAGGAGGTGTTGCGCTTCAACTCGAAGCCGGTGCCCGGCGTGTAGCTCGCGACCTTGAACGGGCCGGTGCCGATGATCTTCGTGCCCTTGAGCAGGTCGTCGATCGACTCCTTGTCGACGATCAGGAGGATCTCGAAGAGGTCGAAGAGGTTGCTGACCGGGTGCGCGAGAGTGAGCGTGATCGTGTGTGCGTCGACCTCGGTGATCTTCGAGATGGCGAGGGCGACATGCTTGAGCTGGGACGCGGTGGTGTCCTTCGTCAGGTTCTCCAGGGCGAAGCGCACGTCCGCCGCGGTGAAGGCGCGTCCGCTGTGGAAGGTGACGCCCTCGCGCAGCTTGAGGGTGATCGACTTTCCGTCCGCCGTCTGAGTCCAGGACTCGGCGAGGGACGGCTTCGGTTCGAGGGTCTTGTGGTCGTACTCCGTCAGGGTGTTGAAGACCGTGCGGGCGAGCGTGAAGTTCGGGTTGTTCTGGCCGAAGAGGGTCGCGGGCGCGATGTCGGCGCTCTGCGCGATCTTCAGCGTGCCGCCCTTCTGCGCGGTACCGGACGCTTTCGTGCTCTCGTCGGCGGCACTGCGGCATGCGGGCACGGCGAGCAGCGCACCGCCGACGCCGATCGCGGCGAGGAGGCTGCGGCGGGAGATGGCGAGTCTTTCGGGCATGGGGGAACTCCGGTGGGCAGGAAGGGAGATGAGGGCTGTGGGGGCGCTCGACGGAGGTGACGCGCCGTCAGGCGTGCGGGTGCGAAGGCGGGTTCAGCGACAACAGGAGGGGCGCGGTTCGAGGCGTCCGCTCCAGACCCGGGTGACCGCCGGGTGCTCGGTGTCGAGTTCGAGGCCGATGCCGGGGGCGTCGGACAGGGTGAGCCAACCGCGCTGGATCCGCTCGGCGCCGTGCACCACGTCCGCGCGCCAGCCGACCTCGCCGTAGGCGTACTCCAGGCGTTCGGCGAGGGCCGGGTCGGTGGGCGCGATGTGCGCGGCATGCAGGGTGGCGACAGGGCCGGAGGGGTTGTGCAGCGAGATCCGCGCCTTGAACGCCATCTGGTTGACGAGGTCGAGCGCGGCGAGGGGACCGCCGGCGTGCTTCACGTCGGGCAGCAGGACGTCGAGCAGGCCGCGAACGGCATGGATGTCGCTCCGGCGCCGGGCGAACTCGCCTCCGGCCAGCGGGAGTTGCGTACGGGCGCGCAACTCGGCGAGTTCGCCGGGGCGTTCGATGCCGACGCCGTCCTCCAACCAGTGCAGGCCGAGATCCTCGAAGTGGCGCAGGAGTGGGGTGAGTTCGGCGAGGGTGAGGCGCTGGTGGGCGTCCACCATGACGTCGATGCCGTCGCCGACAGCCGCACGCACGGCACGCACCCGGTCGAGGCCGATCCGGGCGAGGTCGTGCCGGCCGGCCGGGTCCGGGGTGTCGAAGGGGGCGAGTTTCACGGCGGTGAAGCCGTCGCGTACGGCGGCTTCGGCGGTCGCGGCCACCTGGTGCGGGGCACGGCCGCCGGGGGCTCGGTTGAGGTTGGCGTACAACTCGACCGTGTCCAGGGCGTCCTGGGGTGAGAGCAGTTGCCGCAGCGGCACGCCGGCCCGGCGGGCAGTGCGGTCCAGGCGGGCCTGCTGGACGCCACCCCGCACGGTGGCCGTGGCGAAGTCGTCGCGGGTGTAGAAGTCGCCGGGGCCGCCGGAACTCGAAGTGACCGCGCCGAACGGGCCCGCGAACCGCCGGAGTTCGCTCACCACGGTGTCGAGGGAACCCGCGTCCGAGCACTCGCCGTACCCGTACGCACCGTCCTGGTCGCTCACCCGCAGCACCAGCCACTCCGTGCGGGCACTCACCGCGATCCGGAACAACTCCCAGCCCTCGGCGGGAGGCAGGGCCGGAGCAGACCCCGGCACGACAGCCTCGCCACGTGGCAGCCCTGTCACGACGCCGCCTCCTGCTCTCCGGCGTCCCCGAGCAGCGCGAGCGGGTCCAGATAGACCGACTCCAGCAGCGGCATCGCGGAGGCGACGACCAGCGTGCCTGCGCCGAACGTACTGGTCACGATGCGTTCGTCGGCGCTCCAACCCCGGTGCACCCGGTCGCTGACGGCCGCGCGCAGGTCGGGCAGGTACTCGTCGGCGACGACGATGCCGCCCGCGAGAACGACCCGGCTGGGGTTGAGCAGATCGGCGATCGTGGCCACCGCACGTCCGGCGAACTCGGCGCGGGTGCGCAGGAGTTGCTGGGCACGGGCGTCCCCGGAGCCGGTCCCGGCCG
>NZ_JAWOAI010000037.1:0-33585 GCF_033194735.1 Streptomyces sp. W16 | reverse complement strand
CGGCCGCCCAGCTCAGCCGCGCGCTCCTGCATCGACGTGATGCCCACGCCCGGCGTCCACGCGGTCTCCTCGCCCACCGGCGAACCGTCGTCGCACACCTCCAGACGTAACCCGTCGCCGATCTCGATGCGCAGGTCGACGCGGGAGGACCGGGCGTGCCGGGCCGCGTTGGTCAGCGCCTCGATCGCGATGCGGTACGCGGCCACCTCCACGGCGGCGGGCAGCGCCGGCAGCCGCTCGGGTGCCTGGACCCGCACCTGGAGCGGAATGCCGTCCGCACGCCAGGACAGCCGCACCGCGCGTTCCCGCAGCGCGCCCAGCAGCCCCAACTGGTCGAGATCCGGGGGCCGTAGCCCGTCCACCAGGCGGCGCACCTCCGCGACCGCGCCCCCGACCTCGGACCGCAACTCGGCCAGCAGCACCGCCGCCCGCTCCGGATCGAAGGCGAGCAGATTGCGTACGGCGTCCGCCTGGAAGGCCGCCCCGGCGAGGGTCGGTCCGAGCCCGTCGTGCAGATCGCGGCGGATCCGGCGCCGCTCCTCCTCGCGCGCGGCCACGATCCGCTCCCGGGAGTGCTGCAACTGCCGGGTGAGGTCGGTGGCGTGCAGCGCGGCGGCCAGCGGTACGGCGAGCAGTTCGAGTACGGCCAGGTCGGCCGTCGTGGGCTGTTGTTCGCCGGGGCGCAGTCCGATCACCAGCGCGCCCACGGTCCGGCCGTCGTAGTCGAGCGGTATGGCGTGGATCCGTTCCCCCGGCTCGCCCCAACTCCCGTCCGTCACACCTGACGTCGACTCCACACAGACGTACGGCAGCCGCAGCGCCTCGCCGACCGCCTCCGGGACCGCGTCGACTCCGGTGCCGGCCAGCCGTTCGCCGATGCGGGAGACCGCGCGCACCGGGTCGTGCCGGTCGCCGTACAGGGCGTGGTCGACCGTGCGTTGGAGAAGGCGGCGGGCGGGCGCGAAGGCGAGGGCCAGGGTGACGGTGATCAACGCCGGGCCGAGGAGGGCGGGGTCTGGGTTGAGGAGGGCCTGGACGGAGGTGACGAGGCCGACGTAGGCGACGATCACGCCGACCGTGAGCGTGCCGTAGAGGAGGCTGCGGGAGACGACGAGGCGGATGTCGAGGAGCTCCTCGCGGACCACGGCGATCATGATGGCGGTCGGCAGGAACAGGGTGCAGCACGAGGTGTAGACCGCCGGGAAGCCGAGGATCTGCAGGGCCACGCTCAGCGCCAGCGGCACCATTCCCGCGATCAGCCACAGCAGTCGGCGGCGGTCCTGCTCCCCGCCGCGCCGGTAGCGCACGGCCATGACGGCGAACACGGCGGCCAGCACCAGGCAGGCCTTGGCGGTCTCCAAGTCCCGCAGGGCGGACATCCAGCCGTCCGGCACCGGGAGGTACGAGGGTTGGGCGGGAGTGCCGCGGAACAGGCCCCAGTCGTCCCGCGCCCAGATCGCGAAGTCCAGTGGGGAGGAGAGGAGTTGGGCGGCCAGGGCCCAGCGCCAGCGACGGTCGGGCAGCCGGCCGTCGGGGAACAGGAAGAACACGAGCACGAACGCCGTGGAGCTGCCGAGGATCCAGGTGTGCCGGCCGACGGTCGTGACCGCGTGCAGCAACTCCGGCGACCAGCCCAACCGCAGTCCCTCGACGGCCAGTCCGATCGACATGCCGGTGAACGCGTGGCCCAGCCCGTAGGCGATCAGCAGCCACCCGATCGGATTGCGCGGCCGGTGCAGCGCGATCACCGTGCCGCAGACCGGATAGGCGAGGCCCACCGCGAGGTCGACGACCATGTCGTAGCGGACCAGGTCCGCGACGGAGACATCGGCCGCCGCCAACGCGACCGTCCCGACGGCCACTTGGAGTGCCGCCAGGCCCAACAGCACGTACGCGGCGGCCGTGTGGGGCCGGGTGCGCCCGTCGCGGTCGTCCATGCGTCCCATCGTGGGGGCGCGGCGCCCGGGTGTCATGGGAACGCTTCCCGGTACACCCGGGAGAGGTCCCCGGCGTTGCCCGAGGGCTTCCCCTCAACTCCCGGCCCCCGTCGCCGTGATGCTCGTAGCAGCGGAACGGCGGGCACACCGCCGGACCGGCCGAACGGAACCAACGGGGGAAACACCATGCTGTCAACGAAGCGGCGCCTGACGGGCGTTGTCCTGGGCTCCGTGCTCGCCCTCGGCGGCACGGCGGCGGTGCCGGCCGCCGCACAGACACCGGCGCGGGCCGGGTGCGGTAGCGCGGTGAACGAGCCGCACATCTACCAGCGTTGGAGCGCGCTCGGCGGTGCCGGTGGCTGGCTGGGCTGCCCGACCAGCTACACCAAGGACGTGTACCTGAACGGCGCCTACGCCGGGAAGCGCCAGTACTTCACCTACGGCACCGCCACCTGGTCGCCGCGACAGGGCTCGAACATGGTCGTCGCCGCGTGGGAGGACCGCGGCTACGCCTACTTCAACTGGGGTACGACGGCTCCGTACCGCTACGACTCGTTCCTGGTCCGCTGGACGAGCGCCTCCGACCCCGGGGGCACCCAGCGGGAGTTCGGCGGCGGCACCGCCGGCCGGATCCGGGTGCGGGAGCAGAACACCGGCGCCTACGTCTTCACCGTCGAGGGCTGCGACATCGGCACCTTCGGCCACACCTGCCGCCAGGGCTGGACGCTGAGGGCGAGCACGCCCAACTGACCATTCACCTCGGGGGAACGGGGCTGGAAGGGGTGCGACCACCCTTCCAGCCCCACACGCGACTACAGGTACTTCTTCAACTCCCGGCGCGCCAGCGAGCGTTGGTGCACCTCGTCCGGGCCGTCGGCCAGCATCAGGGTGCGGGCGCTCGCGTACAGCTCGGCCAGCGGGAAGTCCTGGCTCACGCCGCCCGCGCCGTGCAGTTGGATCGCCTTGTCGAGGATGCCGACGACCGTGCGGGGCGTGGCGATCTTGATGGCCTGGATCTCCGCGTGGGCACCCTTGTTGCCGACGGTGTCCATCATCCAGGCCGTCTTCAGGACCAGGAGCCGCAGTTGCTCCACGGCGACCCGCGCGTCCGCGATCCAGTTGTGGACGACGCCCTGCTGGGCCAGCGCCCTGCCGAACGCGACGCGGGACACGGCCCGTTGGCACATCAGCTCGATCGCGCGCTCGGCCATGCCGATCAGCCGCATGCAGTGGTGGATGCGGCCCGGGCCGAGCCGCGCCTGGGCGATGGCGAAGCCGCCGCCCTCCTCGCCGATCAGGTTCGTCACCGGCACACGCGCGTGGTCGAAGATCACCTCGGCGTGGCCGCCGTGGGAGTGGTCCTCGTAGCCGAAGACCTGCATCGCCCGCTTGACCGTAACGCCCGGGGTGTCGCGCGGGACGAGGATCATGGACTGCTGGCGGCGGATGTCGGCGCCGTCCGGGTCCGTCTTGCCCATCACGATGAAGATCTTGCAGTCCGGGTTCATCGCCCCGGAGATGTACCACTTGCGGCCGGTGATGACGTAGTCGTCGCCGTCCCGCTCGATCAGCGTGGTGATGTTCGTGGCGTCCGAGGAGGCCACCTCCGGCTCGGTCATCGCGAACGCCGAGCGGATCTCACCGGCGAGCAGCGGCTCCAGCCACTGCTTCTTCTGCTGCTCGTCGCCGAACTGGTACAGCACCTCCATGTTGCCGGTGTCCGGCGCCGCGCAGTTCAGCGCGGTGGGCGCCAAGTGCGGGGAACGGCCGGTGATTTCGGCCAGCGGCGCGTACTGGAGGTTGGTGAGCCCGCCGCCGTACTCGGCGTCCGGCAGGAAGAGGTTCCACAGGCCCTGCCTGCGCGCCTCCGCCTTCAACTCCCCGACCACGGCGGGGGTGTCCCAGGGCGAGGCGAGCTGGGCGCGCTGCTCCTCGGCGACCGGCTCGGCCGGATAGACGTACTCGTCCATGAAGGCCAGGAGCTTGGCGCGCAGTTCCTCGGTGTGTGCGTCGAACGCGAAGTCCATGGTGGATCAGCCCTCCTGAAGGGTGGTCAGGCCGTGCTCGATGAAGACGGGAACCAGTTCGCCGATACGGTCGAAGCCGCCCCCGACCGTCTGGCCCAGGGTGTAGCGGTAGTGGATGCCCTCCAGGATCACGGCGAGCTTGAACCACGCGAACGCCGTGTACCAGGCGACCGACGACACATCGCGCCCCGAGCGCGCGGCGTACCGCTCGATCAGCTCGGCCGGTGCGGGGTGGCCGGGGGCCGAAGCGGTGGTGGAAATGGGGGAGTTGGGCAGCTTCAGCGGGATGCTGTACATGACCAGGAGGCCCAGGTCGGTGAGCGGGTCGCCGAGCGTGGACATCTCCCAGTCGAGGATGGCCTTGATCTTGTCGTCCTCGCCGATGAGCACGTTGTCCAGGCGGTAGTCGCCGTGCACGACCGTCGGTGCGGGGGAGTCGGGGAGGCGGCGGCCGAGGGCCGCGTGCAACTCCTCGACCCCGGCCAGCTCGCGGTTGCGGGAGGCGGCCAACTGCTTGCCCCAGCGCCGCAGTTGGCGGTCCAGGAAGCCCTCGGGGCGGCCGAAGTTCGCGAGGCCCACCTCGGCGGGGTCCACCGCGTGCAACTCGACCAGTGTGTCGACCAGTTCGAGGACTGCGCCCCGGGTGCGCTCCGGGCCGATCGGGGCGAGCTCGTCGGCGGTGCGGTACGGGGTGCCCTCGACGAACTCCATGACGTAGAACGGCGCCCCGAGCACCTCGTCGTCCTCGCACAGGAGGATGGGTTTCGGTACCGGCACGTTCGTCGGGTGCAGGGCGTTGATCACCCGGTGCTCGCGCTTCATGTCGTGCGCGGTGGCCAGGACGTGGCCGAGCGGGGGGCGCCGTACGACCCACTTCGTGGAGCCGTCGGTGACCGCGTAGGTGAGGTTCGACCGTCCGCCCTCGATCAGCCGGCCGGACAGGGGGCCGGTGACCAGACCGGGCCGCTCGCGGTCGAGCAGACCGCGCAGCCGGTCGAGATCGAGTCCGGGCGGGTGGTCAGGGCTCATACATCACTCCTACGAACGGACGAACAGGTCACGCACCATCATGCCGACCGGTCGGTATGTCGTCCAGTAGGGGAGTGAAACGTGACCGGGGCCACGATAGGCCGACAGCTCCCCGCGCGGGGCGGCGGGGAGCTGTGGGGTGGCGCGTTCAGGCCGTTCCGGGCCATGGGGGTCGGCTCAGTGGTCGTCCCAGTGGCCCTCGTGCCGGGCGTGCCGGTGGCCGTCGTGGACGTAGTCGACGTGATCGCCGTGCAGCACGCTCTCGTGGCCGCAGTCCTGGCCGTGCTGGTGCTCGTGCTCCTGGTGGGCGACATGGCCGCCCGGCTCGCACTCGTCCCAGTGGCCGCCGTGCTCGCGGTGCAGATGCCCGTCGTGCGCGTAGTCGACGTGGTCGCCGTGCGGGACCGGGGCGTGACCGCAGTCCGGGCCGTGGGTGTGGGCGTGGGTGGAGTGCTCCAGGTGCAGGGTGGTCATGGTGCTCACCTTCGGAAGTGCGGGCTGTGACGACGGACAGGCTGCCATGGGAATCGCCCATATCGGGTGATCCTGGGCGTGTGGCGCCCGCGGTCGGTGGGTGGGGTCGGGGTCGGGGTCGTGGCGGTACGGCGAGCCCGCCGCGGGTTGCGCCCCTCTGCCTGCTGCCACAGTCCAGGGCGTGGGGACCAGCTAAGCGGCGGGCTGCGCCGTACCGCCACGACCCGCCCCCGGTTCGTCGGCGGGTGCGGGTGCGTGGTTCATCCCGGGTCCCGCCCGGGTGGCCCCATCCCTCAGTACACGAGCACCGCCGCGCACACCGCCACGGCCACCGTGCACAGCACCGTCGCGGTGGCGTGCCGGGGGGTCAGGGCCGGGGGTGTGCCGCCGGCCGCGAGGGTGCGGATGCGGTGGTGGGCCATGGCGAGGAAGCTTAGCCAGAGCGCACAGCACAGGGCGCAGACGATCACGCCTTCCGGCCGGACTCCGCCGTGCAGCGAGGCCTTCACGGCGAGGACCGCGGCGACCGTGCTCGACAGCGTCGTACGCCGCCAGGCCAGTCGGGTGCGCTCGGGCTGCAGGCCCGGGTCGCGGTCCGGTGCCGGGGGCCTGGTCACCCTTCCCATCCGGCGAGTACGACGACGACCATCACCACGGCCACGATCGCCACGGCGACGCTCAGCAGTGCCGGGAAACGCGACACCGGCAGATCCTCGCCCCGGCGCATCGCCCGCTCGCAGCGCACCCAGTGGTTGACCGCGCGCAGCGAGCACAGCACGCCCGCCGCGAGCAGCGCGAGGGCCAGGCCGACCCGCCAGGCCCAGCGCAGGTCCGGCAGGAACTGGTCCACCGCGAAGCCCCCGCCGATCAGCGCGAGCGCGGTGCGCAGCCAGGCGAGAAACGTGCGCTCGTTGGCCAGCGAGAACCGGTAGTCGGGGGTGGCGCCCTCCTCGCTGATCTCCTGGGGTGCGAACCACAGCCGGACGTTCCGTGCAAAATCGATCACGGGCAGGACCCTATCCGGCCGTTTCCTCGCGGTACGCCTTGAGTCGCTCGTAGGCCGCCAGGCCGTCCGGTACCCATTCCCACTCGTCCAGGCGCCGGACGATCTCGCCCTCCTCCAGGAAGGCGTGCCAGTCGACCTCCTCCACCTGCGGGCTGACCGGAAGCTCGCAGCGCACCTCGTACACCGCCGACCACCAGGTCTGCCCGGCGCCGTCGTCGTACAGGAACTTGAAGAGGAAGCCGGGTTGGGGCAGACCCGTGACGCCGAGTTCCTCCTCGGCCTCGCGCAGGGCCGCGTCGTCGTAGGACTCGCCCGCGCCTACGACCCCGCCGACGAACATGTCGTAGAGGGAGGGGAAGACCAGTTTCGTGGGGGTGCGGCGGTGGACGAAGACGCGGCCCTGTGCGTCGCGGGTCTGGACGAAGACCGTGCGGTGGCGCAGGCCCCGGGCGTAGGCCTCGCCGCGCGGGGACTGGCCGATGACCTGGTCGTGCTCGTCGACGATGTCGAGGATTTCGTCAGCTGCGCTCATGTCCCCATCCAAACAGGGGAGGGGTGGTCAGCGGGGCTGGAGGTTCAGGGCCGGCTGCGGTTTCGTCGTGCCGCGCGGCATCGCGGGGTGCATGCCCAGGAGCAGGATGCCTACGACGATTCCGGCGAGGCCCACCGCCTCCCAGGCCAGCGCGCCGGTGTCGGTGCGCAATTGGTCGCCCAGGAAGCCCACCCCGCAGATGATCCCGGCGAGTGGTTGGGCCGCGGTGAGGGCCGGCAGTGACATTCGTAGGGGAGCCGTTTCGAACGCGCTCTGTACGAGGACCAGGCCCGTCACGCCGAGCGCCAGCACGCCGTACGGCTGCCAGCCCGTGACGAGTTCCGTGAGGCCGCCCTCGGTGAAGCGCTGGCCGCTGACCCGGGTCAGCGCGTCCTGCACGCCGTAGAGGAGACCGGCGGCCAGGGCCAGGAGGACCGGGCCCGAGCTGAGGCGGGAGCGCTTGGCGTAGGTCGTGAGGAGGAGGGCGAGGCCCACCATGGCGCCGATGATCAGCCAGTGGCGGAAGGGGTCGGTGACCGCCGTTCCGCTGCGCGGTTCGCCCGCGACGATGAACGTCGTGACACCGCCGGCCAGGAGCGCCAGGCCCGCCCAGCCCTGACGGCCCAGGGGCTGTCGGGTCTGCTTGCGGGAGAGGGCGAGCGCGAAGAGGAGGTTTGTCGCGAGGAGGGGTTCTACGAGGGAGACCTCGCCGCGGCTGAGTGCTATCGCGCCCAGCACCATGCCCGCGACCATCAGGCCGATGCCGCCGAGCCAGCGCGGTACCCGCATCAGGTCCAAGAGGAGCCGCGGGGAGAGGAAGTCGCTGAGGGGTGCCTGCTGGGCCGCGTTCTGCTGGAGCACGAACCCGAAGCCGAGGCAACAGCCCGCACTCACGGAGAGCATCAGAACCAGAACCGACACGCTGCGTACCTCGATCGTTGGGCCGGGCTACGGGATGCGTTTGGGCGACTGTAGCGCCCCGGGGTCCGGCGTGCCTCTGGGAGTACCCGGAAGCGGCACCGTGCTGCCATGGTCCGCCGCCGCGCGCTCGAACGCCATGGCGTACGACACATCGGTTACCCGCGAACGCTTGGGAGCGTACCGCCCCGGGTAGCGGATGTGGCCACAAGTGCCTTTTGTGCAACGGAAGTTGACAGGAGTAACGGCAGTACGGCACTTGACGTGAAGTATTGGTGGAGGGTTTGCTGTGCGTGATCGGCCGATGGCACGCCGATGTCCCGCAGCGTCGCGTGAGGATCGTGAGGAATACCCGGGTGTCCCCACCCCCGCCACCCCTCGGACGCCGCCACAAACGTGCGGCTCAGGCATTCGACGCCGCCCTCGACGACGGAGAACTCGTCGCCGCGCGAACCGCGTTGGCCCAGGGCCGCTGGCAGGCGGTGCGTGGCCTGCTCGCCCAGACGGGCGACGAGTGGGATCTGCGCGCCCACCGGATCACCGTCCTCGCCCTGGAGTCCTACACCACCGCCTGGGCCCGTGACTGGCTGCTCGCCGAACCCGAGTCCGCCGACGCCTCGGTGCTGCTCGCCGTCGCCCTGGTCCAGCGCGTACTGGCCGGCAAGGAGAAGCCGGTCCTGGCCCGCGACGCCTGTCGTACGGCGGCGGCCCGCGTGCCCGCCGATCCGACGCCCTGGCTCGGACTGCTCCTCCTGGAGCACAGCCTCGGCACCGACGAGGGCGTCGTCCAGCTCTTCGACGAGGTCCGCCACCGGCACGCCGACCACCACCACGCCCACCACCTGATGGTCGCCAGGCTGGCCGAACGCCGGGCCACCGCAGGCCTCGACCCGCTGCACGAGGTCTACGACTTCGCCTACTGGGCCGCCGAACAGGCCCCCGCCGACTCCCCGCTCGCCATCCTGTCGGTCATCGCGCACGCCGAGCGCTACCGCGTGCTGGCCGCCGCCGGTCTGGAGCCCGCCGACCCGGCCGCCTCCGGGCACTGGTCCGGACGCCGGGCCCGGCAGGTGATGAAGGCCGCCTTCGACTGGTGGCTGGAGTGGGAGCACGAGGGCCATCCGCGCCGCCTGGTCGACCTCAACTTCCTCGCCCACGCCAAGTACTGCGAGGGCCGCAGCGCCGAGGCCGCCGCCCTTTTCCACCGCATCGGGGAACACCCGACCCCGGCCCCCTGGTCCTACCCGGACCGCGATCCGCTCACCGCTTTCCGTACCGCGCGTGACCACGCGCTCGGTACGACGTAACGCCCCCGTACCGACGGCTCGGTAGCGACGAAACGCGACCGTAGCAACGCCGCCGTAGCGGAGTAACGCGACCGTAGCAACGAACCCGTAGCGACCCCGAAAGGACGTTCCCGCCATGACGACGGGCAGTTCCAGTACGAGCAGCGCCACCGCGGACGGCGGCGGCGGAATCAGCACGTTCAGAGGGCAGGAGCGCGCCCTGCGCGCCGACCGCCTCGGCACCGGAGGCCTGCTGCTCTCCGTGCTCGCCGCGACCGCGCCCCTCATGGTGGTCGCGGGTGTCATGCCCACCACATTCGCGGTGATGAGGATCGAAGGGCAGCCCCTGCTCTTCGTCCTCCTCGGCGTCGTCCTGGTCCTCTTCAGCGTCGGCTACGCCGAGATGAGCCGGCACGTCCACAACGCGGGCGCCTTCTACGCCTACATCTCCCGAGGCCTCGGCGGCACCGCCGGCGCGGCTGCGGCGCTGGTGGCGCTGGTCGCGTACAACGCCCTCCAGGTCGGCATCTACGGAATCTTCGGCTTCGAGGTCTCCGGACTGTTCTCCACCTACGCCGACCTCCAAGTGGCCTGGTGGATACCGGCGTTGGTGGCCGTGGCCGTCGTCGGCGGACTCGGCTGGCTGAAGATCGACGTCAACGCGCGCGTGCTCGGCGTCCTGCTGATCGTCGAGGTCGCGCTCGTCGTCGTCTTCGACATCGCGGCCGTCGCCGACCCCGCCAAGGAGGGCCTGTCCCTGCACGCCTTCAACCCCGACACCCTCAGCGGCGCCGGCGTCGGCACCGCCCTGTGCTTCTGCATCGCCGCGTTCCTCGGCTTCGAACAGGCCCCGGTGTACGCCGAGGAGACCAGCCGCCCGCACATCCTGGTGCCGCGCGTGATGTTCCTCGCGGTCAGCGGCGTCGCCGTCTTCTTCGCCCTCAGCTGCTGGGCGCTCACCGTCGCGACCGGGCCCTCCCAGATCATCGGCGTCTCCCAGAAGCAGAGCGCGGGCCTGCTCTTCTACCTCACCGACGCCCGCCTCGGCGGCACCTTCACCGACGTGCTCCACGTCCTGTTCGTCACCGGCATGTTCGCGGCCATGCTCAGCTTCCACAACGTCGTCGCCCGCTACGCCTTCGCCATGGGCCGCGAGGGCCTGCTGCCGTCCGCCTTCGGCCGTACGACGAGCGCGAGCGGCGCTCCCGGCACCGGCTCGCTGCTCCAGACCGCCGTGTCCGCCGTGATCGTGATCGTCTTCGCGGTCGCCGACGACAAGCCCACCGGCGACCCGACCGAACCGGTCCTGCACCTGTTCACCTGGTTCGGCAACATCGGCGCCCTCGGCGTGATCCTGCTGATGGCCGCCGCCTCCCTCTCGGTGATCGTCTTCTTCGCCCGCCGCGGCTCCGCCGGCGCCCAGGCCTGGCGGCTGGTCACCTCCGCGCTGTCCGGCATCGCGCTCGTCGTCATCGCCGTCTACACCGTCAAGGACTTCGACGTCCTGGTCGGCGCGGGCCCCGGCTCGTCCCTGAGCTGGATCCTGCCCGGCATCATCGGCCTCGCCCTGCTCATCGGCCTGGCCCAGGGCCTGTTCCTGCGCTCCCGCAACCCCGAGGCGCACGCCCGCATCGGGCTCGGCAACGAGGCGTTCCAGCTGGACAAGGCGGCGACGGAGACACCGTAGGAACCTGTGGTCGACCTGTCGTCGCTGAGAAGCACGTAAGAAGTGGTTACGGAAGTCTGACGAGCACCCGCGAACCCTGGCCGCGCAGGGCTCGCGGGTGTTCGAATGAATGCGTGAACCCTGAACCAACCGAGGAGGAGAAGGAAGCGCAGGGCAGGCCCATCGGCCGCCGTGTCCTCCTCGGCACCCTCGGCCTGGGCGCCCTCGGCGTCGTGTCCGCGCCCGTCCTGCAGAAGGGCATGGACGGGTTCCTCGGCGCCGTCTCCGGCAAGGACCCCACGGGGCTGACCGGACTGCTCCCGAACGGCGGCGGTTTCCGCTACTACTCTGTCACCGCGTCCGTGCCGAACAGGAACGCCGAGAACTACCGGCTGACCGTCGACGGCCTGGTCGACAAGCCGACGACCTACACCCTCGCCGACCTGCGCGCGCTGCCGCAGACCCGGCTGGTCAAGGACGTCCAGTGCGTCACCGGCTGGCGGGTCCCCGGGACCCCCTTCGAGGGGGTGCGACTGTCCCGGCTCCTGGACGCCGCGGGAGTGCGCGCCAAGGCCGGGGCGGTCCGCTTCACCTGCTTCGACGGCGCCTACACGGAGAGCCTCACCCTCGACCAGGCCCGCCGCTCCGACATCCTGGTCGCGCTGCGCATGCAGGACAAGCCCCTCGGTCACGACCACGGCGGCCCGGTCCGTCTCTACGTCGCCCCCATGTACTTCTACAAGTCCGCGAAGTGGCTCTCCGGCATCACGGTCACCGAGCACGTGAAGCCCGGCTACTGGGAGGACCGGGGCTACGACGTCGACGCCTGGGTCGGCAAGTCGAACGGACGCGACGATGACCCTACGAGCTGAAGCCCACGCCCCGCAGACGGAGCCCTCGGCCCACGTCCGCCGCTTCGGCCGCACCGACCGCTGGGTGCACCGGACCACGGCCGCGCTGATGGGCATCTGCGTCGCCACCGCGGCCTGCCTCTACATCCCGGAGTTCGCCGAACTCGTCGGCCGCCGCCAACTCGTCGTCCGCATCCACGAGTTGGCCGGAGTGGCGCTCCCCATCCCCGTCCTCTTCGGCCTCTTCTCCCGGGGCTTCCGCGTCAACCTCGGCTTCCTCAACCGCTTCGGCCCGCACGACCGGGTCTGGCTGCGCGGCGCCCTGCTGCGCGACAAACGCCGGTCGGCCCGGCCCGCGGACAAGTTCAACGCCGGCCAGAAGATCTACGCCAACTGGATCGCCGGCGCCACCCTGGTGATGCTCGGCACGGGCCTGATGATGTGGTTCACCCACCTCACCCCGATCATGTGGCGCACCAGCGCGACCTTCGTCCACGACTGGCTCGCCCTGACGATCGGCATCGTCCTCGGCGGCCACATCGGCATGGCGTTGGGGGACCCGGAGGCCAGGGCGGGGCTGCGCACGGGGTCGGTGAGCAGGGAGTGGGCGAAGCGGGAACATCCGCTGTGGCGGCCGTGAGCGCGGTCAGCACTCCCTGGCCCGGTAGCCGCGCCCGCTGACGTACTCCACGCGCAGCCCGGGGTCCCCGTCCCGCAGTACGTAGAGGGTGCCGTCCCAGGGGGCCCAGTACCGCGGTACGAGGAACAGGCGGTCGCCCGAGACGTGGAACAGGCGCAGCCCGGCATACCGGAAGTGGTAGGGGCTGCCCTTCTCCGCGACGGCCGAGACACAACTCCCGCCGCCGCGGATCAGCAGGTCCTGCTTGCTGAACACGACGACGGCCGGGAAGCCGTCGGCCACCGTGGCGGTCGTCTCGGCGGCGCGGCCCCGGCCGACGATCTCCGCGTACGCGTACACCCCCCAGAACAGCGACACGACGGCGACCAGCAGCGCCGGCACCCAGATCCGCGCCGCCCTGCGCCGGTCGGCGGGCCGCGTGTACGCGTACGCGCTCAGCAGCACACCCGCGAGGATCGCCAGCGGGACGACGAGATTCAGCGCACCCGGAGCGACGTAGTAGAGGGCGAGCAACGGGAGCGACGGCAGCCAGGCGTACCGCAGGACGCGCAGCACCCGCGCGGTGCGCTCCGGGTCGCGCTCCTCCCGATGGTGCAGGGCCGCTGCCGCCATCCACACGGCCGCCGCCACGAGCACGGGGAAGTAGAGCGCGTCCACGCTGCGCAGCAGGTAGTCGGCGGTGGAGAACCGGAAGAGCGTGTCCCGCAGTCCGAGGGCCCGTGTCTCGGCGTCGGTGCTGGCCCAGCCGAAGTAGAAGAGCACGGCCGTGAGGAGGGAGAGGAGCGAGCCGGCGGTGCCGAGGAACTCGACCCATTTCGGGGGGCCGGGGGTGGGGGGCGGTTCGGGGGGTGGGTCCGGCGGCTCCGGTGGATCCGGCGGGCTTGGTGGGTCGGGCGGTTCCGGCGGGCTCGGTGGACCGGGTGGCTCCGGAGGGTCAGGTGGGTCCGGCGGGCTCGATGGACCGGGCGGCTCCGGTGGGCTTGGTGGACTGGGCGGCTCTGGAGGGCTCGGTGGGTCGGGCGGCTCCGGGGGATTTGGTGGACCGGGCGGCTCCGGCGGACGTGGTGGACCGGGCGGCTCCGGCGGTTCCGGTGTGGGGGCGTTCACCGGGAGCGGGCGGCGCCGGTCGACGGGGACACCCCTGGGGAGGTGGCCGGGGAGTCCTTGGTGGACGGGCCGGGGGCGACGAGGGTGAAGGCGTGATTCAGGGTCACCGGCGCTCCCCCGTTGTGGGAGAGGCTCACGGCGACCTCGTCCCCGTAGCTTGCCGATCCTGGATCCGGGACGACGACCTTGAAGGCCAACTGGTCGGATGGTTCGGTCGTGGGGTCGGGGTCCGTGTCGGGGAGGTCGACCGACGCACCGGCGATGGTCATCGTGCTCGCACCGCCCAGAAGCTCGACCTTGTCGAAGTACATTTCGGCGACGGTGACGGTGATCGTGTCGCCCGGCTTCGCCTTGCCGTCGACGCCCACGTTCACTGACTTGATCTGGAAGGTGCAGACCGCTCCACCGCCGCCCGGCGTGGAAGCCTTCAACTTCACGGTGGTGGAGGGGTGTTGCCCGTGAAACCGCAGGATTCGGCCGAGCGCGGTGTAAGCGGCATCGCTCTTGCAGCCCTTCAACTTGCCCTGGAGCGCGGCGTAGTCCGAGGCCGCGAGAGCCCAGTCGCCGCCCTGGCCCTGCACGGCCTTGCACGCCTCGGCGAGTCCGCGGAGCACCCGCCAGTCGGCGCTGGGGAGGCCGGCCGGGATCTGCTTGGCGGTGTCCGCGCAGCTCTTCGGCTTCTCGCCGAGCTGGTCGTAGACGACCTCGGGGTCGATCGCCGTGTCGGTGTTGGGGGAGTGCGGCCCGGGTGGTAACCAGGCGGGGCCCTCTATGTTGCCGCCGCCACCGCTTGCACTGCCCGAACTGCCCGAACTGCTCGATCCGCCTGAACCGCTCGACCCGCCTGACGCGCCTGAACTGCTGGACCCTCCTGAACCGCTCGAACTGCCCGAGCCGCCAGACCCGTCCGAGCCACTGGAACTCCCCGAGCCACCGGACCCACTGGAACTCCCCGAGCCGCTCGTTCCGCTGCCGCCGTCACCAGCGGGCGGCTGCCAGGTAGACATGCCGCCACCCGTACCGCCGCCCGTACCACCGGTGCTGCTTGAGCCGCCCGTGTCCCCGGTCCCGCCCCCGTCCTGCCCTCCGTTCGAGGCGGCCCCGCCGACGGCACTCGTGCCCCCGCCGCTCCCACCCCCGGACGACCCGCTCGCGTCGTCCCCGTCGCCACCGCCGCATGCCGCCGCGGTCCCGATGGCCAACGCCCCCACGAAACACAACGCCGATATGCGCACGCCGAGCGAAACCCCCATGACGCCCCCCGATGCGGTCGCCCCCGGGCTTGCCTCGCCGGGCTGGTGGCCGCGCGCGGGCCCCAGAGGGTTCCCTCATGATGGGACGGCCCGCCCCCGCCCGGGAAGGCGATTGGCCCAAGATGCGAAAGCAGGGGCGAATCGATGCTCGGGAGGCGGGGCGGGCGGCGCGAGTTCGGCTCAGGGTGCGAAGTCCAGCAGCACCTTGCAGGACCGGCCCCGGTCGGCGGCGAGGGCGAAGGCCGACTCGGCCTCCGTCACCGGGACCACCGCGCTGATGAGACCGTCGAACGACGGCTCGGCGGCGAGCAGTGTCAACGCGTCGTCGAATTCCGTGTCGAACCGGAACGCGCCCCGCAGCTCGATCTCCCGGCTCACCACCAGGTTCCCGGCGAACGGACTCTGTCCTGGCGGCAGCATGCCGAGCTGCACGACGACCCCGCCGCGCCGCACGAGCCGTAGACACGTGTCGAGGCCCGCTGCCACCCCGGACGCCTCGATCGCCGCGTCGACCTCGGACGGCCATCCGGCGTCATCAGGGTCATCGGCCCGTACGACGGCGTCGGCGCCCGCGATTTCCGCGTACCGCAACGCCTCAGGCAGCAGGTCGGTGACCGTCACCCGGGCCGCCCCGGCAGACTTGGCCGCCGCGACCACCAGACAGCCGATGGGCCCGGCGCCGGTGACCAGGACGTGCCGTCCGGTCACGTCACCCGCTCGTCGCAGGGCGTGCAGCGCGACGGAGAGCGGCTCGGCGAGGGCCGCCCGGCGAAGGTCGAGGCCGGTCGGCAACGGCCTCAACTGCTCGGCAGGCACCACGACTTGGGCCGCGAATCCGCCCTGTACGTGCGGGAAGCGGGCCGCGCTGCCCAGATACGCGGTGTCCCGGCAGACGTTGCGCCGGCCGTCCGTGCACTCGGGGCACACCCCGCACGGGGTGGCCGGGTGCACGGCAACTGCCGTACCGGCGGCGGGACCCGAGCCTCCGGGGCCGTGGGACACGATCGTGCCGACCACCTCGTGGCCGAGCAGCATCGGTTCCTTCAGGCGGAAGTCGCCGACGCCGCCGTGGCGCCAGTAGTGGAGGTCGGAGCCGCAGACGCCGCCGTAGCGGACGGCGACCAGGGCCTGGCCGGGGCCGGGCTCCGGGACCGTCAACTCCTCGACCCGCAGGTCGTCCTGACCATGAATCACACAACCCAGCATGTCCGGACTCCCGTTCTCTACAGCACGCTCGTCATACCGCCGTCGACGTACAGCACCTGTCCGCTCACGAAGTCCGCGGCGGGCGACACCAGGAACAGCACCCCGCCCACCAGGTCCCTCGTGGTGCCCCAGCGACCGGCCGGCGTCCGCTTGCGCACCCAGGCGCTGAACTCCTCGTCCTGGACGAGGGGTTGGGTCAGTTCCGTCTCGATGTAGCCCGGTCCCAGGCCGTTGACCTGGACACCGGACGGGCCCCAGTCCGCGCACATGCCCTTGGTGAGCATCTTCAGGGCGCCCTTCGTGGCCGCGTAGGGCGCGATGCCGGGGCGGACCACCTCGCTCTGCAGCGAGCAGATGTTGATGATCTTCCCGTGGCCGCGTTCCGTCATCCGCCGGGCCGTCTCGCGGCCGACCAGGAACGCGCTGGTGAGGTTGGTGTCGATGATGCGGTGCCAGTCGGAGTCGGTGAACTCCAGGAGCGGGGCTCGGAGTTGCATGCCCGCGTTGTTCACCAGGATGTCCAGCGGGCCGACCCGCTCCTCAACGTCCGCGATTCCGACGGCTACTGACGGACCGTCGGTCACGTCGAAGGCGGCCGTGTGGACGTCGCCGGACAGTTCGGCGGCGGCCTTGTTGAGCCGTTCACCGTCCCGTCCGTTCAGGACGACCGTGCAGCCGGCCTCCAACAGGCCCTGCGCCAGGGCGAGTCCGATGCCCCGGCTGGAACCGGTGACCAGGGCGGTACGGCCACTGATGTCGAAAAGAGGATGACTCATTCCCGTACCCCTAGATGATCAGCGAGAGGAGGAGGACCAGTCCGCCGGCGACCACCGAGATGATCGTCTCCATGACGGACCAGGTCTTGAGGGTCTGGCCGACGCTCAGGCCGAAGTACTCCTTCACCAGCCAGAACCCGGCGTCGTTGACATGGCTGAAGAAGAGCGAGCCGGCGCCGATCGCCAGCACGAGCAGGGCGGTGTGGGCGCTCGACATGTCGGCGGCCAGCGGGGCGACCAGACCGGCCGCCGAGATGGTGGCCACCGTCGCCGAACCGGTCGCAAGCCGGATCGCCACCGCGATCAGCCAGGCCAGCAGCAGTGCCGGGATCGACCAGTCCTTGGAGATGTCCAGGATCATCTGGCCGACGCCGGAGTCGATCAGCGTCTGCTTGAAGCCGCCGCCCGCGCCGACGATGAGCAGGATGCCCGCGATCGGCATCAGGCCCTTCTCGACGGTCGAGGACAGCCGCTCCTTGGTGAAGCCGGCCGGGCGCCCGAGCGTGAACATCCCGACGACGACGGCCGCGAGCAGCGCGATCAGCGGGGAGCCGATGACGTCGAAGACGCGCTGCACGGTGTGCGTGGGGTCGTCGACGATGATGTCGACCAGCGCCTTGGAGAGCATCAGCACAACCGGCAGCAGGATGGTGGAGAGGGTCGCGCCGAAGCCGGGACGGTTCTCCAGGTCCTCGGAGGGGCGGGCAGGGATCATGCGCTCGGGTGCCTGGACGTCGACCCAGCGGGCGGCGACCTTGGAGAACAGCGGACCGGCGATGATCACAGTCGGGATCGCGACCAGCACACCGAGCGCGAGGGTCAGACCGAGGTTGGCCTTGACGGCGTCGACGGCGACCAGCGGCCCGGGGTGCGGCGGAATGAGGCCGTGCATGACCGACAATCCCGCGAGTGCCGGGATACCGATCCGCATGAGTGAGTAGTTGCCGCGCTTGGCGACCATCAGCACGACCGGGATCAGCAGCACGATGCCGACCTCGAAGAACAGCGGCAGCCCGATCACCGAGGCGATCAGCACCATCGCCCACGGCATCGACCGGGGACTCGCCTTCGCGAGGATCGTATCGACGATCTGGTCGGCGCCGCCGGAGTCGGCGAGCAGCTTGCCGAGGATCGCGCCCAGCGCGATCAGCACGCCCACACCGGCGACGGTCGAACCGAGCCCGGTGGTGAAGCTGGTGATGGCCTTGTCCAGCGGCGCCCCGGCGAACGCGCCGAGCGCGAGCGAGCCGATGGTCAGCGCCAGGAAGGCGTGCATCTTGAACTTGGTGATGAGCAGGACGATGACGGCGATGCCCGCCAGTACGGCGATGCCCAGCTGAGCGTGGCCGGCCGAGGTGATGGGCTCGACGGGGTCCGCTGCCAGCATCTCGACGCTGAGTCTGGTCACGGTGGATTCCTTGTGGAGTGGATACGGGGGAGGGTTACGGGTGTCAGACGGTCGGCTCGGGGACCTGCTCCAGCGCGGTCATCGCCCGCTCGGCGATCTGCTCGGGGCTGCCGCTGACGTCCACGGCGACTCCGGCCTCGTCGGCCTCCAGTGGCTGGAGTGTGGCGAACTGCGAGTCGAGCAGCGCGGTCGGCATGAAGTGCCCGTGCCGGTGCGCCATCCGGTCCTCGATGAGCGCGCGGTCACCGGTGAGGTGCACGAAGACGACCCCGGGAGCGGCGGCCCGCAACCGGTCGCGGTACGACCGCTTCAGCGCCGAGCTGCTCACCACCCCGCCGAGCCCCGCGCGCCCGTGCGCCCAGTTCCCGATGGCGTCCAGCCAGGGCCACCGGTCCTCGTCGGTCAGCGGGTGCCCGGCCGACATCTTGGCGATGTTGGCCTGCGGGTGGAAGTCGTCGCCCTCGGCGTACGGCACGCCGAGCCGGGCCGCGAGCAGGGGACCGATAGTGGTCTTCCCGGTGCCCGCTACGCCCATCACCACGACGACATGGGGGGTACGCATCGCTGCCTCACTGTCTCCGTCGACGACACCTGATGTCGATCCCACTGAAACCGATTAGGTACGACGAATTCAAGAGTCTGTGACATATAAGTCTGACTTTTTGGTTCGGTGACGCGACCCGTACGCTGAGTGCATGACCACTCCGGGCCGCGGGTTGCACGGCCGCGTACTCGACTCCCTCGGCCCCGCCATCACCGCGGGTGAGTACCCACCGGGCAGCGTCCTGCGCACCGACGAGCTCGCCAAGGACTTCGAGGTGTCGCGGTCCGTGATGCGCGAGGCGGTCCGTGTCCTCGAATCCATGCACCTGGTCGAGTCCCGCCGCCGCGTGGGCGTCACCGTCCGTCCCAAGGCCGAGTGGAACGTCTACGACCCGCAGGTCATCCGCTGGCGGCTGGCCGGCGCCGACCGCCCGCAGCAACTGCGCTCACTGACCGTGCTGCGCTCCGCGGTCGAGCCGATCGCGGCGGGCCTCGCCGCCAAGTTCGCCACGGCGGAACAGTGCGCGGAACTCACCGAGTGCGCGATCGGCATGGTGGCCAACTCGCGCGGACACAAGCTGGAGGCCTACCTCGTCCACGACGTGGCCTTCCACCGGGTGATCCTGGCCGCCTCCGGCAACGAGATGTTCGCCCGCCTAGGCGACGTCGTCACCGAGGTCCTCGCGGGCCGCACCCACCACGAGGTCATGTTCGAGGACCCCGACCCGGCCGCCGTCACCCTGCACGTCCAGGTCGCGGAGGCGGTCCGGGAGGGCGACGCGGTCCGCGCGGAGACCCTGACCCGCGAGATCACGGTCGGCGCCCTCCAGGAACTGGACATCCTGGCACCGTAGTTGTCCTAGTCCAGGAACTCCCCGTCGAGGTACACCCACGCCCCGTCGACCCGCTCGAACCGACTGCGCTCATGGATCGAGCCACCCTGGTACGAGGCCCGGAACGTTACGGTCCCCGCGGAGTGGAATGCCGACCCGCCGCCCGTGTCGAGGATCTCCAGCCCCGTCCACCGCATCCCCGGATCGAGATCGAGGGGCTCGGCGGGCCGCGTCCGCGGGTGCCAGGTGCGCAGCAGATAGGGCGCGTCCAGCCGCACGAAGGCGGTGTAGCGGGAGCGCATCAGTGCCTCGGCGGTGGGGGCGGGGGTGGGGCCTGAGTGGTAGCGGCCACAGCAGTTGTCGTAGGGGTTGGGGAGGCCGCAGGGGCAGTTGGTGCGTGGGGTCATGGGCACATTGTGCCGGGGCTACGTTCGCGGGCGCTCGGGGGTGACGCGGAGGGGCAGCCGGACGTAGGCGTCCTCGGGCAACCTCATCTCCTTGTCGCGAGTGAGAGTCGCGCAGGCCAGGAGCGGCAGCGGCTCGCTGCCAGCAGGGTCGGTGTCCTCGTACGCGGGTGCGGCACCGATGAACTCCACGAGGAGGGCGCCGGTGACCCGACTCCCGATCTGCTGCACGAAGTTCGCCGGGAGCGTCCACTCGACTCCCTGGTGCAGGATCCCGGCGGGACTGCGGTGCACTCTCTTGACGAACCACTCCTCGTCCCGCATCTGCGGCGCACTGCGCGCCCTCAGATGGGCCGCGGCGGACGTCATCGCGTTCAGTTCGGGGAAGCCGGCCAGGTCAGCCGTGAGCTTGCCGGCGGCCTCCAGGACGGGTCCGGCCGCCCGTAGGTCCCTGGCCAGGGTGTTCCGCCATGCCCGCTCGTCCTCCACCGGCGGCAGGTGGTACACGACGGCCTGGACGTCCTTCACCCGCCAACCGCTCATGGCCGGGAACAGCAGCGTGACCTTCACGGACGGCGCGGCGTCCCCCGTGTACCCGAGCGACCAGACGTAGAGGTACCCGGTGAAAGGATGTGCGGTGTCCGATCCCGTGGCGAACATCTGCTCCAGCGGGACTGATTGCGGCTCGGTCTCCCCGTAGACCTCCAGCCACTCACCTGTCTCCGCGTACCCCCGGCTCCAAGCGGCTGCCATGAAGCCACTTGATACTCCGTCAGCTCCACCCCCGCAACGGAGCCGACAACTCAGACCGCGATCCCCGTCTCCGCCGAAGGCATCGGCGGCAGCCGCGTTCCATACACCCACGCCTCGAAGAGCTGATCCAACGGCTCGGAAGTGAACCGGGAAGCATGCGACGTGAACGTAGCCGTGGTCACCGTCCCGTTGCGGTGCAGGCTCGCCCACCCCCGCAGCATCCGGAAGAACGCGATATCGCCCAGCGCGCAGCGCACCGCGTGGACAGTGACCCCGCCGCGTTCGTAGAGGCGGTCGTCGAACATCGACTTGCGGCCGGGGTCGGCGAGCCGCAGGTCCTGGGGGAGCGTGGAGAGCAACCGGTGTGCGGCGGCGGCGTGTTGATGTGCCGTACGGCCGCCGGAGCGCTCGGACCACAGCCACTCCGCGTACTTGGCGAAGCCCTCGTTCAGCCAGATGTGCCGCCAGTCGGCGATGGAGACGCTGTTGCCGAACCACTGGTGGGCCAGCTCGTGCGCGACGAGCCGTTCCGAACCCCGGGCCCCGTCAACGTGGTTGGCGCCGAACAGCGACAACCCCTGTGCCTCGACGGGGACATCGAGCTCCTCCTCCGTCACCACGACCGCGTACTCGTCGAAGGGGTACGGACCGAACAGCTCCTGGAACAACTCCATCATCGCGGGCTGGCGTGCGAAGTCCCTTGAGAACTCCGGGAGTAGGTCCGACGGGATGTGCCCGTGCTGCGGCACCCCACCAAGCCCCGGGTCGCCCAGCAGCACCGTCTGGTACTTCCCGATCGACAGCCCGACCAGATAACTCGACGTCGGCGCCGACTGCTCGTACACCCAAGTCGTGGTCGAAGCCTTGGTCGTTCGCGTCAGGAGCCGTCCGCCGGCCACCACCGCGTACGCCGACGGCGTGGTGATCGAGATCTGGTACGACGCCTTGTCGGCGGGCCGGTCGTTGCACGGGTACCAGGACGGCGCGCCGATCGGCTGGCTCGCCACCAGCGCTCCGTCCGTCAGCTCCTCCCAGCCGAGCCCGCCCCAGGGGCTGGCGACCGGCTTGGGGTTGCCCGACCAGTGCACCTCGACGGTGAACGCGGCACCGGCCCGCAGCGGCTTCGCGGGCCGGACGCGCAGTCGGCCGCCGCGGTGCGTGTAGTGCGGCTGGCGGGCGTCCACCCGGATCCGGCCGATCTTGAAGTCGCCCAGGTTCAGCTGGAATTCGGGCAGCGGCGCACGGCCCGCTATGGCGTTGATACGGGCCGTGCCGGCCAGCCGGTTGGGGCCGGGGCGGTAGTCCAGCGCGAGCTCATAGCGGTGCACCCGGTAGCGGGCATCGCCGTTTGCCGGGAAATACGGGTCCGGACCCGCCGCCTGCTGAACGGTCACTGCTGCGTCTGCTCCCTGCGCTGTGCTCGTATCTCGTACCCGGGCACCGCCCTCCGAAGCCGACATCGCGTGACCTGTGTTCAGGGTCGCCATGACTCGATCGGATTGCCCAGCCAGCGGGTGTCGTCCGGGACGGACTCCGCCGCCATCACGAGCGATGCGGGGCCCAGAGTGGTGCGCGCCCCGACCTCGCTGCCGGGCAGGACGATTCCGCCAGGACCCAGCGTCGCGCCCTCACGGAGGACCACAGTATCCGTCCGCAAGATCCGGTCGTGGAAGAGGTGGGTCTGGAGCACACAGCCGCGGTTCACCGTCGAGGCGTCTCCGAGGGTCACCAGGTCGGTCTCGGGAAGCCAGTAGCTCTCCACCCACACGCCCTTGCCGATGTGCGCGCCGAGCCCGCGCAGCCAGGCCGTCAGCACCGGAGTACCCGGCACGGAACCGGCCAGCCACGGCACCGCCACGACCTCGACGAAGGTGTCCGCCAGCTCGTTGCGCCACACGTAACCGCTCCACAGCGGGTGCTCGGCACCGCGGTGCCGCCCCACGAGGGTCCACTTGGCCACGATCGAGATCAGTCCGGCCGCAGCACCCACCGCCAACAGCACGAGCCCCGACAACAGCGGCGCCCACACCCCCAGCGCGCACAGCGCGGCCACCGTCAGCACGGCCAGCCCGGCCGAGCAGAACACGGGCACGATCCGGCACAGCTCGACGAGCCCGCGCGCCCACAACAGGTGGGCCGGCGGATCGTACGTCCGACTCTGGTCGCCGCCGCTCGTGCTGCGCGGCAGCTTCACCGGCGGCAGCCCCAGGTACGACGTGCCCTTCTTCGCCTTCTTCGGCGTCGCCGACAACACTCCGACGAGCCCGCCGTCCGGCACGCTCCGCCCGGGCGCGGTCATCCCGGAGTTCCCGAGGAACGCCCGCCGCCCGATCTCGGCCCGCCCGATGTGCACCCAACCGCCACCGAGTTCGTACGGCGCGGTCAACGTGTCGTCGGCCAGGAACGCACCCTCACCGACAGTCGTCAGGCTCGGCAGCGCGAGCACGGTCGACACCTCCGCGCCCCGCCCGATCCGCATCCCGAGCAGCCGCAGCCACACCGGCGTGACGAGCCCGGCGTAGAGCGGGAACAGGGTTTCGCGGGAGAGGTCCATCAGCTGTGTCACGGTCCACGCCTGCCAGCCGATCCGGCTGTGCGTCGGGTGCGTACCCTCACGCAGCCGCACGCTGAGCAGCCGTACACCGATCAGAATCAGCAGCGCGTACGCCAGCCCGAAGGCGAGCGTGGCCGGGACCAGGGCCAGGGACGCGCCCCGCAGGGCCTCGCCGAGACCGTCGCCCGGTGTCACGAACAAGCTGGCCACCAGGAGCGCGACCGCGCCCGCGACCACCGGCAGCATGGTCAGCGCGAAGCCCGTCACGCCGTACATCACACGCCAGTACGTGCCCCGCTGCGGGCGCTCCTTGGGCCAGTTGCGCTTGGCCTTGCCGAGCTTGACGGCGGGCGCGCCCGCCCAGCGCTGGCCGGTCGGGACCGTGCCGGTGACGGCCGAACCCGGCGCCACCTCGGCCCGCTTGCCCACCCGGGCGCCGGGGAACAGCATGCTGCGCGTGCCGACGACGGCGTGCGCGCCGACCTTGACCGGGCCGATCTCAAGACGGTCGCCGTCCAGCCAGTAGCCGGACAGGTCCACCTCGGACTCGACGGCGGCACCCCGGCCCAGCTTGAGCATGCCGGTGACCGGCGGCAGGGAGTGCAGGTCGACGTCCGGGCCCACCTTGGCGCCGAGGGCACGTGCGTACCGCTCCAGCCACGAGCCCGTCAGCGCGGTCGCCCCGCTGAACTCGGCCAGCCGCTCCGCCGCCCACAGCCGCAGATGCACGCTGCCACCACGGTCGTAGCGTCCCGGCTTCACGCCACGCAGCAGCAGGCGTGCACCGCCCGCGGCGATCGCGAGCCGTCCGGGCGGGCTGAACAGCAACAGCGCGCCGGCGCCGATCAGCCACCACGAGGCAGTCGGCAGCCACGCATAGCCACTGAGTACGTTGCCGAGCGCGGCCAGTGCCACCGTCCAGCGCAGGCCGACCAGGGTGAACAGGGGGACCAGCGCGAGGAGTTGGATCACCTTGGCGCGGGTCGGGACCGGCGCGATAACGCGCGCGGTGCCGTCGCCCTGTGCCGAGTCTTCGAGGTGGCGGGCCAACTTGCGCAGCGTCGGCTGCTGGTAGATGTCGAGGACGGCCGCGCTCGGGTACCGGGTGCGCAGCCGCGTCGTCAACTGCGCGGCGGCCAGGCTGCTGCCGCCGATCGCGAAGAAGTCGTCGGCGGCACTGCTCACGGGGATGCCCAGCACCTCGCCCCACTGCTCGGCGAGCCAGGCCTCCGTGCCGTAGAGCTGCTCCTTGGCGCCACCGGTCTCCAGGCCTTCGAGCGGCCAGGGCAGTGCGTTCCGGTCGACCTTGCCCGACGTACGCGTCGGCAGATCCTCGACCGGAGCGATCAACGGCACGAGGGCGGCGGGCAGTTCGGCCCGCAGCTTCTGTACGGCGGTGGCCTGGTCCCAGCCCTCCTGGGTCACGACATAGCCGACCAGCAGCTGATTGCCGCTGCGCGCGGTCCGTACGGCGGCAGCCGCACCAGCGACTCCGGGCAGCGCCTGGAGGGCCGCGTCGACCTCGCCCAACTCGATCCGGCGTCCGCCGAGTTTGATCTGCTCGTCGGCCCGGCCGAGGAAGATCAGGCCCTCGGGCTCGGCCTTGACCAAGTCACCGCTGCGGTACGCCCGTTCCCAGCCGAGCGAGTCGAGAGGCGCGTACTTCTCCGCGTCCTTCTCAGGGTCGAGGTAGCGGGCGAGTCCGACCCCGCCGATCACCAACTGCCCACTGCCGCCCATCGGTACGGGCACGCCGGCCTCGTCGACGACGGCCAACTCCCAGCCGTTCAGCGGGAGTCCGATGCGGATCGGTTCGTCGCCGGTCATCAGGGAGGCGCAGGCGACGACGGTCGCCTCGGTCGGCCCGTACGTGTTCCAGACCTCACGGCCCTCGGTGACCAGCCGCTGCACCAGCTCGGGCGGGCAGGCCTCACCGCCGAAGATCAGCAGGCGTACGTCGTTCAGCGCCTCGGGCTCCCAGAGGGAGGCCAGGGTCGGCACGGTCGAGACGACGCTGATGTCCTGGTCCACCAGCCAGGGGCCGAGGTCGGCGCCGCTGCGGACCTGGGAGCGCGGTACGGGCACCAGGCAGGCGCCGTAGCGCCAGGCGAGCCACATCTCCTCGCAGGACGCGTCGAAGGCGACGGACAGGCCCGCCATGACCCTGTCACCCGGACCGATCGGTTCGTCGGTGAGGAACAGTGCCGCCTCGGCGTCCACGAAGGCCGCCGCGCTGCGGTGCGAGACGGCGACGCCCTTGGGCTTGCCGGTGGAGCCGGAGGTGAAGATGATCCACGCGTCCTGCTCGACACCGGGCCGGGCGGCCGGGGCGTCACTGTGGCCGAGAACGGTCAGCGCGTGCTCGGCGCCGATGACGGCCCGCACGTCGGCCTCGCCGAACACCAGCTCGGCCCGCTCGTCCGGGTCCTCGGCGTCGACGGGGACGTAGGCGGCGCCGGCGGCGAGTACGGCGAGGATCGCGATGTAGAGGTCGTTCGTCCCGGACGGGACGCGCACGCCGACCCGGTCACCGAGGCCGACACCGGCGGCGGCCAGGGTGCGGCGCAGGGTCTCGACCTCGACGGCCAGCGCACGGTAGGTGAGGCGGACGGTGCCGTCGTCCAGGGCGAGCTCGTCGGGATACGACCGCACCGACGCGTCGAAGATGTCGACGAGCGTGCGGGGCGAGGCGGCGGATGCCGCGGAGAAACGTGCCGTATCGCCGAACTGGGTGCGGATCTCTTCGTCGAGCAGGCCGAGAGCACTGCTCTCGTGTATGGCTGCCATCGGTCCTCGCGTCTCAAGCCCGGTAACTTCCGGGGCGCTGGCGGGCCCGCAGGTATGCCTGGGGTTGTCCAGCTCCAGCTCCGTTCCGTAACAAGCCGGAAATTTTAGTACGACGCTAGGCGCCATGCCTGTCGGCGGCCACTCGGGGGAGCCGAATGGGGGCGCTCCGTGAGCATTCGGCAACGCTCTGACCTGGTGATCTTCGATCCGAAGGAGACATCCCCCACAAATGTGGCGAGGGCCGCGACCTTGGTGGGCGTCCACCGGCAATCAACGGACGGGCCCGAGGGAACGGGCCGGAGAGAACGGGCCGAATAGTTTTGGCCAACTCCCTTATCAGACCCATGCGTTCGGTCTTGAGTCGATGGGGTCGGGGGTTGTCACGCGGGATGGTCATCGGGCTAAATGACGGATGATTGTTGATTCGAATTGAAGGGGATGTCCTAGGAGCAAGGACAGCTCCTAGGACTAGGGTCCACGGCTTGTCGGCGTGTGGCCCGTTCGACTTCGGTCGCGGGTCGCCGCCCAGCACGGGGTGTCTCGCAGCGGGAGAAGGAGAGTTGTCTGGTGGCAGCCGACCGGCCGGTGGGCTATCGGGTGCTGTTGGCGGTGACGGAATACCGTGCGGTGTTCGTCGCGAGTGCGCTGTCCTGGACCGGGGACTATCTGTGCAAGGCCGCAGTCACCCTGCTGGTGTTCGAACGGACCAGTTCGGCGCTGGCCTCGGCCGCCGCGTTCGCCATCGGGTATCTGCCGTGGCTGATCGCGGGCCCCGTGCTCGCCGCGCTCGCCGAGCGGTACCCCGCACGTACGGTGATGATCTCCTGCGATCTGATCCGGGCGGCACTGATCGGACTGGTCGCGATTCCAGGCGTGCCGATCCCGGTGCTGTTCGCGCTGCTGCTGGCCGGCGGGCTGGCGGCGCCGCCGTTCGAGGCGGCACGCTCGGCACAGCTCCCGCAGATCCTGACCGGTGATCGGTATCCGCTGGCCCTGGCCCTCAACAACTCCGTCCTGCACGCTGCCCAGGTCGCCGGGTACGCGATCGGCGGATTGATCGCCGGATACAGCCCACAGGTGGCTCTGGCGCTGAACGCCCTCACCTTCCTCGTGTCGGCGCTGTTGCTGCGCCTCCACGTCCGCAGGCGCCCCGCGACGCTGACCGCCGCCCGCCGCACCGGTCTGTGGCGTGAGACGGGCCAGGGGTACGCGGTGGTGTTCGGCGACCCACTGCTGCGCGCGATCGCGATCATCACCTTCGGCGTGGTCACCTTCGTGATCGTCCCGGAGGGCCTGGCCGCCGCCTGGGCATCCGACCTCGGCGGCGGCGGCAGGATCCAGGGCCTGATCATGGCCGCCAACCCGCTCGGCGTCGCCATCGGCGGCCTGGTCCTCAACCGTCTGCTGTCTCCTCGCGCCCGGATCCGGCTGATGCGCCCGCTGGCGGTCCTGGCACCGCTGGTTCTGGTTCCCGCGCTGATCAACCCACCACTGATCGTGGTGGTACTCGTGGTCACCGTCTCCGGGGTGGCCATGGCGCTGCTGCTGCCGGCCGCCCAGACCTTGTTCAAGGACGCGCTCGCCCACGAGTACCGGGCCCGGGCGTTCGGCGTGATGAACGGCGGCGTCCAACTCGCCCAAGGGGCCGCGATCCTGATCACCGGCGCACTCAGCGAGCGCTTGCCCACCCCGACCGTCATCGGCGCCTGGTGCGCCGCCGGGACCCTGCTGATGCTGCTGGCCACCTTCCGGCCGCTCACCGACTCCGACGGCGCGGTCGCCGTTGCTCCCGTTCTGACCAAGGAGACCCGATGAAGACCCCCGCCGTCACGGCTGCCACCGGCGGTGAACCCGGCCGGCCTCTGGACGCTCAGGACCCCGAAGACCGTCAGGGCCCCCGGACCGGTGACGCGATCGGGGACCTGCTGCTCGCCGCCCACCAGGCCGCCGCGGACCCGACTGCCGCCCCGGTCCTGCAGATCATCGAACGCGACGACGGTTTCGTGAAATCGGCGCCCCTCACCTCCTGGCTCGCACCGATCGACGAGTGGCCCGACGAGGATCGCCAAGCGCTGGACCTGGTCAAGGGCGGCCGGGTCCTGGACATCGGCGCCGGTGGCGGACGCGCCGCGCGCGTACTCATGGAACGCGGTCATGACGTCACCGCGCTGGACGTCTCACCCGGCGCGCTGGAGGTGTGCCGGCAGGTGGGCGTCAAGTCCCTTGTCCACGGCACGGTCGACGAACACGCCGGCTCCGGAGCGCGTTACGACAGCTTCCTGCTGCTGGGCGCCAACCTGGGCCTGCTGGAAAGCCGAGAGCGGGCGCCCCAGTTCCTGCGTGCCCTGGCCGCGATGGCCGCACCCGGTGCCGTCATCATCGGCCAGGGCCACAACATGACCGACTCCCGGGCGCCGCAGCATCTGCCCTACAACCGGCGCAACCTGCGCGCGGGGCGCATCGCCGGTCAACGCACCATGCGGATCCGCTACCGCGACGTGGCCACCCCCTGGTTCCACTACCTGTGCCTGGCCCCCCAGGAACTCGCCGAGCTCGCCGCCGGAACCGGCTGGCAACTCACCGACATCGCGCCCTTCGACAGTGCGACCGACTACATCGCCACCCTTACCCTGACAACCGACTGAACGCGGCACTCCCACCGCACTGCGGCCGGCCCAGTGGTGCCGCCGGCTCACGGGCCGGCCCGCCACTGATGGTCCGCCGGCGGGCCGCAGGATCCCGAGACGGTCTCTGCTCACTGTCCTGAAACGCAAGAAACCCCACATGAAGTGGGGTCTCAGCTGGTGTCCGAGGGGGGACTTGAACCCCCACGCCCGATAAAGGGCACTAGCACCTCAAGCTAGCGCGTCTGCCATTCCGCCACCCGGACAAGGTGTTTGTCGCGCGTGGTTTCCCCGCGGCGACGAAGGAAACATTACCAGGCTTCGAGGGGTGGCCGATCACCCCCTGTTCCCACCCCCGTCCCGCGTGAACGGCGTGTGACGGGCCCGGACCGCTCTTGGGGAGCGGGCCGGGGAGAGAGAGGATGAGGGGGAGGACCGCCAGCAGTGACAGTGGGAGGAAGCAGCGTGAGCGACACGGGCACGGCCAAGGGCGTCACCGGTGAGGACGAGGTCGTGGACCTCTGCCGCGAGCTGATCCGGTTCGACACCAGCAACTACGGCGACCACTCGGGCCCGGGTGAGCGCAAGGCGGCCGAGTACGTCGCCGAGCAGCTCGCCGAGGTGGGCCTCGAACCGAAGATCTTCGAGTCGCACCCTGGACGCGCCTCCACGGTCGCCCGGATCGAGGGCACGGACCCCTCCCGGCCCGCGCTCCTCATCCACGGTCACCTGGACGTCGTACCGGCGAACGCGGCGGACTGGACCCACCACCCCTTCTCCGGCGAGGTCGCGGACGGGTGTGTGTGGGGGCGCGGCGCCGTCGATATGAAGGACATGGACGCGATGACCCTGGCGGTCGTCCGCGACCGGCTGCGCAGCGGGCGCCGGCCCCCGCGCGACATCGTGCTCGCGTTCCTCGCGGACGAGGAGGCGGGCGGCACGTACGGGGCGCGGCACCTCGTCGACAACCACCCCGAGCTGTTCGAGGGCGTCACCGAGGGCATCAGCGAGGTCGGCGGGTTCTCGTTCACGGTGAGCGAGGAGCGGCGGCTCTATCTGATCCAGACGGCAGAGAAGGGCATGCACTGGATGAAGCTGACCGTGGCCGGCACCGCCGGGCACGGATCGATGATCCACCGGGACAACGCGATCACCGAATTGTCGGAGGCGGTCGCCCGTATCGGCCGGCACAAGTTCCCGGTACGGGTCACGAAGACGACGCGGGCCTTCCTCGACGAACTGGGCGACGCGCTCGGCACCCCGCTCGACCCCGAGGACATGGAGTCGACCCTCAAGCGGCTCGGCGGCATCGCCAAGCTCATCGGCGCGACCCTGAGCAACACCGCCAACCCGACGCAGCTGAACGCCGGTTACAAGGTCAACGTCATCCCCGGCGAGGCCACCGCGCACGTCGACGGACGGTTCCTGCCGGGGTACAAGGAGGAGTTCCTCGCCGACCTCGACCGGATTCTCGGGCCGAACGTGAAGCGAGAGGGCGCCCACTCCGACAAGGCCCTGGAGACCACCTTCGACGGGCCGCTGGTCGAGGCCATGCAGTCCTCGCTGCTCGCCGAGGACCCGACCGCGAAGGCGATCCCGTACATGCTCTCCGGCGGTACGGACGCCAAGTCCTTCGACGACCTGGGTATCCGGGGCTTCGGTTTCGCACCGCTCAAGCTGCCGCCGGAGCTGGACTTCGCGGGCATGTTCCACGGGGTCGACGAGCGGGTGCCGGTGGAGGGGCTGAAGTTCGGGGTGCGGGTCCTCGACCGCTTCATCGACGCGTCCTGAGACACCGGGTGACACCGGTTGACGTCTGAATTCGACCGCGCGTGCGGGGGTGACTGGGACGAGTGAATGTGCTCATAAGCTCGTAGCTCCATTACTCCCTCCTCGTTACAGGTGATGCGATCGGCAACACGAGATCGCTTTTGCCAACAAGGAGGAATAATGATCAAGAAGGTCGTCGCCGCTGCGGCTGCCACCGGTGGCCTGGTTCTCGCGGGAGCGGGCCTGGCCGTCGCCGACTCGGGCGCTCAGGGTGCCGCTGTGCACTCCCCGGGTGTCGTCTCCGGCAACGTCATCCAGGTTCCCGTGCACGTCCCGGTGAACGTGTGCGGCAACACGATCTCGGTGATCGGTCTGCTGAACCCCGCCTTCGGCAACACCTGCATCAACAAGTGACGTCGCCCCACTGAGGGGTGACCACGTCCTCGGCCCCGGAGCGCGCGCCATGCGCTCCGGGGCCGACGGGTCTTTGCGCGAGAAATCGCGCGGGGAATTCAGTCAGGAATGAAGGCAGGGGGGAATTCAGTAATGCGACAAGTCACCCGCAAGAGCTTGATGACCGTGGCGGCCGCGACGGGGGTTATCGCCGCAGCGGGCGGTGTCGCCCACGCCGACTCGGGCGCGAGCGGCTCCGCTTCGGGCTCGCCCGGCGTACTGTCCGGCAACACCGTGCAGGCACCGGTGCATGTGCCGGTCAACGTCTGCGGCAACACCGTGAACGTGGTCGGGATCCTCAACCCGGCGGTCGGCAACAAGTGCGCCAACCAGGGCGGCGGCAGTGGTCACGGCCATGGGGGTTCGGGGGGTCACGGCTCGGTCGGTGGTTACGGCGACTCGGGGGGTTACGGCAACTCCGGCGGCTCAGGTGGGCACGGCGCGCACGGCGGCTCAGGGGGCTCGTACGCCGGCGGACACACCTCCGGCTCGCCCGGTGTCGGCTCGGGCAACCACGTCCAGGTACCGATCGACGTGCCGGTGAACGCGTGCGGCAACAGCGTCGACGTCATCGGCATCGGCAACGCCGCCACCGGCAACGACTGTGCCAACGGCGGCGGTTGGAACGACGGCGGTCACCACCACGGGACGCCTCCGGGCGGCGGCGGGCAGCATGGTGGTGGGGGCCATCATGGTGGCGGTCACCACGGCGGAGGCGGTCACCACGGTGGTGGGGGCGAGCACGGCGGCGGTGGCCATCACGGGGGCGGTGGCCACCACGGCGGTGGTCATCACGGCACGCCTCCGGGCGGCGGCCACGGGACGACCCCGCCGGTGACGCCGGGCCACCCGGGGACTCCTGGCCACCCCGGAACTCCCACTCACCCGGGCACGCCCACTCACCCCGGTTCGCCGGGCGGCATCTCGCCGGTCAAGAGCGGTCACACGCCGACCGGCGCCGCGCACGTCACCCAGCCCGGTGCGCAGTCCGCCGTCCAGTCCCAGGGCGGCGCGCAGCTCGCGCACACCGGCGGCGATCTGCCGCTCGGCCTCGCACTGCCGGTCGGAGCGGGCGCGCTGCTGGCGGGCGCGGTGCTCTACCGCAAGGCGAAGGCCATGGCCTAGCGCCTGGGAAGATGTGATCTGCGCAACGGAGGGGCCCCGCACAGCCGGGGCCCGCTCCGTTTCGCCCGACTCAGCTCACCACGTGGCACGCACCTGGCGGATGATCCGCCGGCGCAGCCGCACCCTGCGGCTGCCGTCGCGCAGCAGGCTCAGTCGGTCCAATTCCCAGTGTCCGTACTCGGCGTGGTCCGTCAGCAGACGTGTGGCGTCCTTGCGGGAGACCCCGCGCGGTACGTACACGTCGACAAATTCGTATTCCGGCATCGCATCTATTGTGCGGGCAGAGCCCCGGTACGGATAGCGTCTGCACTATGTCTGATGCTGCGCAGCCCACCGCTGCCGAGGTACGCGCCGCCGCCGACGCGGTCAAGACCGCGCTCGACCGCCACCTGGCCGCGGTCGAAGGCCGGTCTGGGGAGGACGACCCGGCCGTCTACGAGGCGTTCAACCAGCTCGCCGCGGCCGCCGAGGTCTACGACGAGCTGCTCTACGACCGTTATGACGAGGTCACGCCTTTCGAGATCCCCGGCACCGACGACTCCCTGCCGCCGTACACCGGCCCCGAGGAGCCGAACGCGGTGAGCGTGCTGATCCGTCGCGACTACGCCGTGGCGGAGCCGCAGCGGCTGCTTGCCCAGGCTCAGCGGGTCGAGGCGGCGGTCGGCGACGGCACGGGCACGGAGGCCTCCGGCACGATCCACGGCGCGCTCGGCATCCTCTTCGACGAGTTCGAGGCGGACGAGATCGCCTCCCGGCCCAAGGAGTTCGGCCTCGAAGAGGGCGACTCCACGCTGTGGGTGACCGCGGCCGACGAAGCGGCCGAACCCGGCGCCTGGCTGGAGGCCCCCTTCGAGGGGGTCGATCCGCAGCGGGTGGTGTGCCGCTTCGACGTCAGCGCGGTCTTCGACGACGAGGGCGACGACGAACTGGACGACATCGACGAGGTGGACGAGCCCGGGGCGGAGATCGAGGACGCGATCGAGGACGGACTCGACCCCGAACTCGACGCCGATCTCGACGAGGACGAGGACCTGGAGGCGCTGGAAGCGGACCGCTGAGCCGCACCGCGCCCGGCTGTTGCGACGACGGCGGCGGTCACCGAGGGACTCCCTGGGTGACCGCCGCCGTCTGTCGTCCGGCTCAGACCTCCGCCGGGACCTGCGGTCGCAGCAGCACCGGCAGCCGGGTCGTACGCGGCTTGGCGGGGACCTCGGCGACGGCCCTGGGCAGCGCCTGATCCACACCGTGCACCACGGACAGATGCCGGTCCGCCCGGCTGAACGCGGTGTACACCCAGGGCCTGCTGAGGGCCTGTGCCGTGTCCCCGGGCAGCACCACGACCACCGCGGGCCACCGCACCCCCACCGCCTGGTGCGCGGTCAACGCCCACCCGTGCCGCACGGACTGCTCGACCTGCTCCTTCGGTACGACGACCAGGCCGTCGGGGCAGTCCAGATGCAGCCCCCTGGCGTCGGCCATCAGCACCCGGCCCGAGACCGTACGCCCCGGGGCGGGGGAGTACGCGACCCGGTCGCCGGGGTCGAAGCCGCCGAAGCGGCCGGGGCCGGGGTTGAGCCGCTCCTTCAGTGCCACGTTGAGGGCACGGGTGCCGGCCGCGCCGCC
>NZ_JAWOAI010000036.1:0-33995 GCF_033194735.1 Streptomyces sp. W16 | reverse complement strand
CAGGACCTCCGGCCACGCGTCGGGTCTCCCCCGCACCAACGCCAGGTGCGTGAGCGACCACGCGCCCAGTGCGCCGAGCAGCGCCGCGGGCAGGACCCGTAGCACCGGGTCGACCCGCCGCCGTACGCACCACACCACGACGGCCGCGACCGGTGCGAGCAGGGCGACGGCCTGCACCGTTCCCACCAGGCCGTCCCGCAGGGTCGGGGGGAGAGCGGTCGCCGAGTCGAGCAGTCCCTGCTGTGCGGCGCGGACGAAGTCGCGGGTCGCGACGGCCAGCAGTGCGGCCGTCACCAGCACGGCCAGGGACAGCGACAGCCGCCACAGATCGACCGCCCGTCGAACCGTCCGAGGAGGCGGTGTGTCGATCACGGTGCTCACGTCGGCTCCTCGTCGACAGGCCGAAAGCCAGGGAGTTCCGATGGTCTCGCAGCGACTCGGGCGGCGCATCGGTCAGTTGGCTGCACCTCTTCATGTCACGACGGCGGGGCGGTATGGAAGTAGCGGATGCAGTCGTATGACAGATCGCGGCCGGGGGGCGCGACCCTAGCCTTCGTGGCGGACCATGGTTCCGGGCGAAGACCGGGGCGACATTCGTATGGGGAAGGTGACCATGTTCAGTTCACCCAACGTGCTTCTCTCGCGCGGTCTGCTGGCCGTCGTCCTCGGTGTGGTCTCCGTCGCCTGGCCCGGCATCACCATCGGCGCGGTCGTCGTCCTCTTCGCCGTCTACGCGTTCATGATCGCGGCGACGGACGCCGCCCGTGCCTTCACCAGTGACCGGGTGGGCCCCGTCGTCGGCTGGCTGCTGCTCTCCCTGCTCTCGCTGGCCGGCGGGGTGGTGGCCCTTGCCTGGCCCGGCATCACGGCTCTCGCGCTCACGATCTGGATCGCCGCGTGGGCCCTGACGACCGGCGCCATGGAGATCGGCCTGGCCTTCCAGCGCGGCGAGACGGCCGGGGAACGCACCCTGTTCCTGCTGACCGGCGCGGTGGCGATCGTGTTCGCGTTCTCGCTGTTCGTCCACCCGGACATCGGCGCGGTCTCCCTCGCCACGGTCTTCGGCCTGTTCAGCCTCGTCTATGGCGTCTCGGCGGTCTTCGCCTCGTTCGAGGAGCGGCGTCACCGCACCGGCGCGACCCGGCCCGTGTAAGGGAGTCGACTTGGGCCGCGGCCCTCAGTCGAACTTCTCGACCACCGTCTCGAACTGCCGCACCATGGCCGACAGGGAGCGGCCGTCCAGATGGTCCATGACCCGCTTGCGGGCACTGGCGAGGTGCACCGGATACGCGGCTTGAAGTCGCTTCATCCCGTCCGGGGTGAGCTTGGCGACGTTCCCCCGCGCGTCTCCTTCGTAGCGCCGTTTGACGACCTGGCCGCGGCTCTGCAGCGCGTCCACGACGCGGGTGATGCGGCTCGCCGAGAGGGCGGTGGCCGAGGCCAGGTCCGCCATGCGGAGTTCCTGGTTCTCGGCCTCGGACAGGTTCATCAGGACGACGTACTCGGTGAGCGTCAGACCCGTGGCGCGCAGCAGATCGTCGTCCAGTGAGCGCGGCAGCGCGACGATGACACGCATCAGCGCGCGCCAGAAGCGCTCTTCCTGCGCGGTGAGGGGATCTTCGGCGGTCATCCTCGCAGGTTAGCGTGCTCAAGCAAGGAACCTCAACGGCAGCCCACCCGAGCCCGCCACCGCGGTCGGCCGCCGGACGGGCCCTGATCCCCAGGGGTACGGCCCGGCGCGTCCGACGGCGTACCGGCCGGGTCGGCCTCCAGCTGTTCCGGTCCGTTCAGCAGGTCCCGGCGGCGCCGTGTCCATCGCGGCCGAACACCTCAACGGCACCGAACTCGCAGGGGTGTTCGCCGACGAGTTCGGGGAGACCGTCTCCTACCGGCCCCCTGAGACGGCCCGTTACGTGTCCAGTCGCCGTACGTCCGTCACGGTGTAGGACATCGAGGCGCGGAAACCGGCGCCGGTGCGCACGGGTGCCAGGTCCGCGAGTTCCTCGCCGCGGGCGGTGAACAGGGCGATGTCGCCGGTGCCGGTCCACACGTCGGCGAGTCGCCGGTCGTCGAACTCGGCCATGACCAGCTCGTGCACGGCGGGTTTGTCGTACTCGCCGGCGGCCAGGCTCGGGAAGTGCCGCAGGTTGACCGTGGGGCGTGCGAACAGGGCCGCCGGGTCGTCCGCCGGCTGCCGGAGCGTCACCGTGGCCTCGGCGAGGGTGTGCCCGGCCGCCGACATGGACGCACCGAACCGGCCGCCGGGCGCGAGGGTCGGCGACGCGCTGCCGGGCGCCGCGAAGACGCGCGTCTGGTGGACCGCGCCCAGCTTCTTCGGGAAGCCCTGCACCCAGCCGCGCGCCATGGCCAGGTCGTTGTCGACGTAGATGTAAGGGCACCACGAGACCGGCTCGCCCCGGTGGTGCGCGTCGACCAGGACCATGAACTCGCGGTACTGGCTGCGCACCGGGTCGAGGTACTCGTCGTGCTGTGCGGAGAACTGCCAGTCGATGAACAGCGCCACCGCGCGCCCGTCGGAGTCCGGGTCCGGGGTCAGCCCCTCGGGGAGCGTCGCCTCGGCGGCGGCCGGGTCGGCCCAGAACTCGACGCCGACGATGTCACCGGCGTAGTGCCACGGCGGGGCTGGGGCGAGGTTCGCCTCTCCGCGCGGTGACAGCGGGTAGGTGTAGCCCTGGAGCATGGGTGCCTCCTCGGCGGCGGGTGGAGCCGGAAAGGCACCATGTTTCGCCGGAGAGTGCGGGCCCGGCTTGGGTCATGTGACTGCTTCGCCGTACGCGGAAGTCTGTTCGCCAAAATCGTGGCTCGCCCGGCACCGGGCCTGGAGCGGATCGGCCACCGCCCGCAGTTCCTCGGCCAGTTGGTCGACCAGGGCCGGGTCGAGCTGGTCCATGACGCGTCGGCGGGCGCTGGCCAGATGCGCCGGGTAGGCGCCGCGCAGCCGTTGCCGTCCCGCTTCGGTGAGTACGGCCATGCTGCCCCGGGCGTCCGTCGAGTGGGGTCGCTTGACCACAAGGCCCTGGGCCCGGAGGGTCTCCACCAGGCGGGTGATGCGGCTCGCGGACAGGCCCGTGGCGGTGGCCAGGTCGGTCATGCGCAGGCCGGTGCCGTCCGTCTCCGACAGATGCATCAGCACGGTGTACTGGGTGAGCGACAGACCCGTGGAGCGCAGCAGGTCCTCGTCGAGCGCCCGGGGCAGCGTCACCAGCAGTCTCTGCAGCGAGCGCCAGAGGCGTTCCTCGACACAGCTCAGCGGGGCCGACACCGGGCTCGTGGGGTGCTGTTGCTCCGGCGTTTCCATGTCCTTCACCTTCCCGCCGTAGCTCCCCGTGAGAACACTGAACCACAGGAACTACTTGCTTGACAAAGCATTTCGCATGGGTTGAAGATACTTGCCCAAGCAAGCACAACCGTCGCACGGGCCGCCCCGTGCGGCGCCGAGCGAGAGGCCAGCAGGGCATGAGCGTCTCCTTGCCCCCAGCCGGGACGTACGAGATCGACCCCGCGCGGTCGTCCGTCACCTTCACCACGCGGCACCTGTTCGGCCTGGGCAGGGTGAGCGGCACGTTCCAGGTGGAGTCCGGGCGTGTCACGATCGCGGAGCCGGTCACCCAGTCGACCGCCCGGGCCGTCGTCGAGGCGCGCAGCTTCCGTACGGGCACGGCCCGCCGTGACGACCATGTGCGCTCCCCCGCCTTCCTCCACGCGGAGCGCTGGCCCGAGATCAGGTTCGAGTCGACCAGGGTGGCCCGCGGCGAGGGCGGCGCCTGGGTCGTCAAGGGGCTCCTCACCGTCCGCGCGCACCAGGCTCCGGTCGAGCTGACGGTGGATGCCCTGTCCGTCGAGAACGGATCACTGCGGATCTCGGCCTCGACCTCAGTCGACCGCTACCGCCACGGACTCACCGCGTCGAAGGGGCTCGCCGCCCGTTGGCTGCGGCTCACCCTGACCACCATCGCCCATCCCCGACCGAGCGCGGCGGCTCCCTCCGTCGAAACCACGGCGGCGACCGCCGTCCAGCACGCAGCACAGCGAGAGGAAATCTCCATGTCTCCCAAGATCGCAGTCATCTACTACTCGTCGACCGGCACCGTGCACGAACTGGCCGAGTCGGTTGCCGACGGCGCCCGCAAGGAGGGCGCGGAGGTACGACTCCTGCGCGTGTCCGAGCTCGCCCCCGAGGAGGCCATCGCCGCCAACGACGCGTGGTCGGCGCACGCTTCGGCCACCAAGGACATACCGGTCGCGACCCCGGCCGACATCGAGTGGGCCGACGCCGTGATCTTCGGCACCCCCACCCGGTTCGGCAACATCGCCAGCCAGTTGAAGCAGTTCATCGACACGCTCGGCGGGCTGTGGGCGCAGGGCAAGCTGGCCGACAAGATCTACAGCGGCTTCACGGCCACCGCCACCGCGCACGGCGGCCAGGAGTCCACGCTGCTCGCCCTCTACAACTCCGTCCACCACTTCGGCGGCATCCTCGTCACCCCGGGCTACACCGACCCGGTGAAGTTCGCCGACGGCAACCCCTACGGCACCAGCCACGTCAACGGCCAGGGGGCGATCCCCGTCGACGACACCGCCCGGGCCGCCGCCGCGTACCAGGGCAAGCGCGTGGCCACGGTCACCGCACGGTTCAAGAGCGAGTAACAGCACGGCAGTCGGGTGCCGACGGCGGCCACACGGCAGCCGTCGGCACCCCGTGCCGTGACACGGCCCTCCAGTCCTTCGGTCGACGAGACGCTCGCCGACGAGAGCAGAGAAACCAGGCGGGAGAACCCAGATGACCACGAGCAACCCGCGCGACGAGAGCGGGTCGTTGCGGCCGGAGCTGGAAGGCGCCGCCTTCCAGGCGGATCCGCACGCAGTACTGCGGCGGTTGACGGAGTCCGCAGCCGCGCACCGCTGCGAACCGGCCGGTGCGCCACCGCAGTTGCTGATCACCGGATACGAGGCGGCCCGCCAGGTGCTCACCGATCCGCGCGTGTCCAAGCGGAGCGAGCGCGCCGGCCTGGAGCCGGGCTGGCTGATGAGCGGTGTGCGGGACGAGGTCGGGATCGACTACATGCTGACCGTGGACCCGCCCGACCACACCCGGCTGCGCAAACTGGTGACGCGCGCCTTCACACCACAGCAGATCGAGGCGCTACGGCCCCGCACGCGCGAGATCTCGGAGGGGCTGGCCGACGCCGTACTGGCCGTGGAGACACCGGAGTTGATCGACGGGTTCGCCGTCCGTGTCCCGATCGCCGTGATCTGTGAACTGCTCGGCGTGCCGCTGGGCGACTGGGACAGGTTCCGCTGGGCCTCGGAGCAGATCGTGTCCCCGGTCGCCGGATCGGACCGGGAGGAGGCCTATGTGTGGATGAGCGGGTACCTGGCCGAGCTGATCGCGGGCAAGCGGGTGGAACCCGGGCCGGACCTGCTGAGCGCGCTGGCCAACGACACCGTCGAAGACGCCCTCACCGACCAGGAGTTGGTCGGTATGGCCTTCCTCCTCCTGATCGCCGGGTACGAGACGACCGCCAACCTCATCGGTACCGTCCTCCTCGGTCTCGCCCTGCAGCCGGACCTCTTCGAGACACTGCGCGCCGATCCCGCGCTCGTGCCCACGGCGGTCGAGGAGTTCGTCCGCCTGGACGGGCCGGTGCTCACCGCGACCGAGCGCTTCGCCATCGAGGACATGCGGATAGGTGAAGTGCCGGTGCGCCGGGGCGACATGCTGCTGGTGTCCCTCGCCGCGGCCAACCGCGATCCCGCCAGGTACGAGGAGCCTGACTCCTTCCGTCTCGGACGGTCGGCCGGCCATGTCGCCTTCGGACACGGTGTCCACCACTGTCTGGGGGCACCCCTGGCCAGGATGGAGGCCACGGTCGCGGTCACTGCGCTGCTGGAACGCGTCGAGAGTCTGGAACTGGCCGTGGACGCGGCTGAGTTGGAGTGGTCTCCGGGCTTGCTGATGCACGGAGTGCGGCGCCTTCCCGTCAAGGTCACGGTCTCCGGGAGCACCAACTCACGCTGACACAGGGTGACGTCAGTTTTCGCGGCGGACCTCGATGAGCAATGCCTGCTCGGGGTTGAGGGTGGGCATGGGCAGCCCCGCGGTGGCCAGCACCGAGCCGGCCGGTCCGGGTCACGGTTCGCGCCGGACCCGCACACCCGGACGTTCTCGCCGGCCGACAGGGTGACGTCATCGACCGGGAAGCGCCGGACGGCGAGCAGCTCGGGGCCTTCGCGGAGGAGGAACTCCTGGACGGCGGCGGGGACTTGCGTGGGGTTCCCCGCCGTACAAGCCCCGTCCCGCCTCAGTGCGCCGAAGGGCAGCGGTCACTTCTCGGTGAGGATGCTCTTCGTCTTGGCCTGCATGTCGGCGAAGACGCTGTCGCTCTTCTGGCCGCCGAAGTAGGCCTCGATCAGCGGCTCGATGGCGTCCTGGAGGGCCGCGCCGTTGCGGAAGTCCGGCGAGGGGTAGAGCTCCTTGTTCTTGAGCATGTCGGTGAAGACGGTGAGGTCGACGCCCTGCGCCTTGAGCGCCTTGGCGGAGGCGTCCATCGACGCGGGGATCGACGGGAAGAAGGTGCCGGTCGCCGACGCCTTGGTCTGGCAGGCCTCGGAGCCCATGTAGGAGACCCACTTCCAGGCCAGGTCGGGGTTCTTCGTGCCGGCCCAGATGGTGTTGCCGTTGGAGTTGCTGAAGACGGCGCGGGTCTTGCCGTCGGGGCCGAGGACCGTGGGTCCGATGCCGACCTTGACGTTGGGGATCTTGGCGAAGGTGGACGCCGTCCACGATCCGCCGGTCTCCATCGCGACCTTGCCCGACGAGAGCAGGTCGACGTCGGACACCGTGTTGGTGAACGTGCCGATCCTGGGCGCGTACCCCTTCGCGACCAGGGTGCGGATCCAGTCCATGGTCTTCACCAGGCGCGGGTCGTTGTAGTTCAACTCGGTGGGCCAGTTGGCCTTGTTGCCGAGTCGCCAGCCCGTCGTGGAGACGAAGGAGCTCCAGGTGGACTGGCCCAGGAAGTCCTTGGCGGCCAGCTGGCCGAAGCCGTAGGTCTTGATGTGCGCCTTGTCGAAGCCCGGCTGGTCACCGCGTCGGCCCTTGGTGTCGAGGGTGAGATGGGCGATCATCTTGCCGATCGTGCCGCCGTTGTCGGGGTTCCAGTTCAGGTTCTCGACGTCCTTCACCGAGTAGCCGGCCTTGGTGAGCATGTCAGTGTTGTAGTAGAGGCCGGTGGCGGCCCAGTCCAGGGGCAGGCCGTACTGGTGGCCGTCGGTGTACTTCCAGGAGTCGACGCCGACGGAGAACCGCGACAGGTCGAAGTTGTCCTTCTTGATGTAGTCGTCCAGCGGGAGCAGTTGGTGCTGGTCGGCGTACTCCGGGAAGAACTGGACGCTGTTCTGGAACGCGTCGGGAGCCTTGCCGGCCACGAAGCCGGCGGTGAGCTTGGTGAAGTAGTCCACGACGTTGTACTGCGTGATCTTCACCTTGGTGCCGGGGTTGGCCTTCTCGAAATCCGTGGCGCAGACCTTGTAGGCGGCGGCCTGCTTGTCGTCCCAGGTCCACCAGTTGAGGGTGGAGGACCCGGAGCCGCCGCTCGACGAGTTGGAGGAGCAGGCGGAGACAAGGGCGGTCAGGGTGAGCGCGGCTCCCAGTGCCACGGCCTTGCGAACTCTCATGGTTCCTTCTTTCACTGATCACTTGAGGCCGGAGAAGCCGATGGAGTTGACGATGCGTTTGCCGAAGGCGATGAAGAGCAGCAGCATCGGCAGCGCCGCGATGAGGGCGGCGGCCATCAACCCGGCCCAGTCGGGGGCGGCTTGGGGTGAGGACTGCTTGAAGACGCCGAGGGCGAGGGTGAGGGGCTGGACGCTCTGGTCGTTGGCGATGAGCAGCGGCCAGAAGTAGTCGTTCCAGGCGTTGACGAACATCAGCAGCGAGACGGTGGCGATCGGCGCGGCCGACATCGGCAGGATGATCCGGAAGAAGATCCGCAGCGGGCCCGCGCCGTCGATGATGGCGGCCTCCTCGACCTCGGTGCTCAGGCCGAGCATGAACTGCCGCAGGAAGAACAGCGCGAAGGCCTGGAACAGCCCGCCGGGGAGGATGAGTCCGGCGAAGGTGTCGGTGAGCCCCAGGTCCTTCACCAGGACGAAGTTGGGCAGCAGCGTGAACACGCTGGGCACCATCAGGGCGCCGATCAGGATGTTGAACACCAGGTTGCGGCCACGCCAGTGCAGCCGGGACAACGCGTAGGCGGCGGCTGCCGAGAGCAGCACGATCAGCGCCGTCTGCACGGACGCGTAGATCAGCGAGTTGCGCAGGTAGATCGCGATGTCGAGGGTGGCGCCGGAGCCGCCCTGGGCCTGGGCATCGGCGGTGGAGGCGATCCCGAGGACGCGTTCGAAGGCGCCCCAGGTGAAGCCCACCGGCAGCGGCGAGGACGGGTTGGTGGCGAGTTGGTAGTTGTTCGACAGCGCGGTGCGCAGGATCCAGTAGAAGGGGAAGAGGGTGACGAGGACGACGCCGCCGAGGTAGGTCCAGGCCACCGCCCTGCCGGGCGAGAACCTGCGGGTGTCCTTCCGGGGCGGGCGACGCGGGAGCGCCGCCGGGCCGGGTGCGACGGTGACAGTCATGGGAGCGGCCTCCTTCAGCTCAGGTCGGATTCGTTGGCGCGGGCGAGCCGCAGCTGGGTGAAGGTGACCGCGATGAGCAGGGCGAACAGGGCCAGCGACATGGTGGCGGCGTAGCCGAAGTCGAACTGGCGGAAGGCCTTGCGGTAGATGTACATCTGCAGCACGTTCGAGGCGTTGGCCGGGCCGCCCTCGGTGGTGACCTGCACGATGTCGAACACCTGGAAGGAGTTGATCACCGTCAGGACGACCACCATGACGAGGATCGGCCGCAGCAAGGGCACGGTCAGCCGGCGGAACATCTGTATCTCGCTCGCCCCGTCGACCCGACCGGCCTCGTAGATGGTCGGCGGGATGGTCTGCAGGCCGGCGAAGATCAGCAGGGCGTAGTAGCCCATCCACTTCCAGACGCTGATCGCGGCGAGGGAGGGGATCGCCCATCCCCCGCTGCCGAAGAACAGGATGGAGTGGCCGGTCAGGTGCTTGAGGGCGATGTTGACGATGCCGAGGGTCGGGTCGAGCATCCACTGCCACACCAGGGCGGCGATGACGTTGGAGATCAGGAACGGCAGCAGGATCACTCCGCGCAGCGCCGACGACCGGGTCACCCGGTCCAGCACCACCGCCGTCAGCAGCGAGATCAGGGTGCCGAAGACGACGGACAGCAGGACGAAGTATCCGGTGACGAGCAGCGAGTGCCAGAAGACGTCGTCCCCGAACAGCTCCCGGAAGTTGGCCAGTCCGACCCATTTCGGCGGGCTCAGGACGTGGAACTCGGTGAAACTGAGGTAGATGCCTCGCAGGGTCGGATAGGCATAGAAGGTCGCGAAACCGATCACGGCGGGCAGGATGAGCAGCAGGGCGACCGGCAGGTCCCGGCGGCGGGCCGCGGCCGACCTGGTGGCTGTGGGGCGGCCCCCCTTCCTCGGTGAACTCCTCTTCCTGGCAGGTGAGTCGGCCGTGGTGGCCACCGCGCCCGGTTCACCGGACCGCGGTTTCACCGATGTCGCGTGGTTGCCCTGTGATGTGACCACCACAGCACCCTCCTTCGTGCGGTACGAACTGGTGGATCGGTGTGAACCGGTTGACGGGTGTGGGTGGGTGGATCAGACGGTGATCCTGTCGATGTCCGGCGCGTAGTCGGTCGCGTTGCCGAAGCCGATCGTGTTGTCCCCGGCTTTCAGCGGTACCGGGACGGTGAGGGACTGCGGGGTGCCCCAGGCGTTGTCGTTGGTTCCGGGCACGGGGATCTGGAGGGTGGTGGCCCCAACGGTCAGATCGATGACGCGACTTGAGTCGGCGTCCACGTAGTCCAGCTTCAGCAGATACGTGCCGTCCTTCGGCGCGCTGACATGGGTGAAGGCCACGACCCCGCCGCCGAGGTTGCCGATCTTCCGCCCGCCGGAGCAGTTGTCGCAGGCGGCGACGACGGCGTTGCCGGTGAGGATGTTGCCGGGTGCCTCCGCCTCGTAGGCGGTGGGACCACCGGACGCGGGCACGGTTACCGCAACAGCCTTGCTGGGAGCCGACGTTCGGCCCTTGGCGTCACGGGCCACGACAGTGAAGGTGTGGACGCTGGCTGCGCTCAGTCCGTTCACGGTGGCGGTGGTGCCGGTGCTGGTGGCCACCGGGCGGCCGTCGGCATAGACGGTGTAGCCCGTGACGGGCGAGGCATCGCTGTTCACCTTGTCCCAGGCCAGCGACACGCTCGTGGACGTGGCGGCGGTGCCGTGGACACCGAGCGGGGTGCCGGGTTGGTATCCGTACCGGGTCGGGGTGAAGGTGAAGAGCCGTGAGCCGTGCGGCGGCAGGTTCGCCGTGAGGTGTCCCGAGACGCGGCCGAGGTTCTTGTGCTGCCACAGGTCACGGACCGCGGCCGTGCCGGTGATGCCCAGGTCGCTGAAGTCCGCGGTGACGTCGGCGGCTTCGGAGCCGAGGTTGAACAGCGCGACGGTGTAACTCCCGTCGGGATTACGGGCGTACCAGGTCTGCTGGTCCGTGGTCTGGCTGACCGGCCGCGCCGGTTGACCGGCCTGGTCGACGGCGATGACCTCGTCGTTGGTGAGCAACTTCAGCCCGTACGCGTCGAGTTTGGTGAGGTCGTCGCCCGAGTACAGCGGTGCCGACTCGATGGCCCACAGCGTCGTGTAGCTCTGCCGTTCCGCCTCGGTGAGGCCGTCCATCGCGCCGACGCCGACGTTCAGGGAGTCGAGGTTGTTCCAGTGCCCGGGTCCCGCGTCGTCGATCCACTGCACGACGTCGTTCCAGCGCACCTTCAGCGAGTTGTTCCATGTCACGAGCGTGTCGCAGTAGCACTCGACGTCCGTGTCGATACGCCAGCCGTTGGAGTTGGCCTTCCAGGTCGCCGCCCGGGTGTGACTCAGTGACCAGGACAGCGTCAACTGGACGGGACGGCCGGTCCGTTGGAGCGCGGTGTGCCAGGCCTTCACGTCCGGGGTGTTGTCGTGGTCCGCGTCGCCCTGCCACGAACCCGGCCCCACCCCGTCGACCTTCAGGAAGTCCACGCCCCAGCCCGCCAGTTGGTCGGCGACGGAGTCGATGTACTTCTGCGCGCAGGGGTTGGCGAAGTCCATCTTGTACGCGGAGTTCCACCCGTTGGTCTTGCGCAGGTCGGGATAGACGATGTCGGAGGTGGTGCAGCCGGGCGCGCCGTGGACGGGCGTCTTTCCGTCGCCGTAGGCGGCGGGGTCGAGCCCGACCGCCAGGTACAGCCCGAACTTGAGGCCCTTGTGGTGGAGGTAGTCGCCCAGCGACTTCATGCCGTGCGGGAACGTGGTGGGGTTCGCGGTCGGCCGAGCGTATTCGTCGAAGCCGCTCGACCAGCCGGCGTCCACGTTGATGTACTCGTAGCCGTGGGACTTGAGCTTCGAGGCGACCACGTCGGCCTGCTGCTTGACATGCGCCTCGGTCAGCCAGCTCACCCCGCCGTAGCCGGGATAGCTGGTGGCCTCCAGGCTCCAACTGCTCCAGCCCATATAGGGTTCGGCGGCCAGCAGGGCCTGTTGGCGGGCCGTGTTCGACGGCACCGGAGCGGAGTCCGCGGCCGACGCGGCGGTCGGTGCCGCGAGGGACACCACGAGGGCGGTGGCGGCCAGAACGGGCAGGTGACGGAGGATCCCACCGCCCGCACGAAGTCTGTGCCGTACGAATGCCCCTGGTCCTGCTGGACGAGCCATGTGTTTACTCCATCTCGGCGCGAAAAGGCACGGCGGGGCCCTGGGAAGGTCCGGAAGTGCCCCTGCACGGTCAGCCGCATGGGGAATTGGTGAGTGGGCGTTCGGATCCGCCCTCGTAGCCGTACGACGACGGCCGGTCGGGGAGGAAACCGGCCGCCACCTGCGTCGGTGGACGTCCCATCCACCTGTCCTGAGGTGCCGCGAATGTAGCCAGGCTTTTCTTCCAGCGTCAACATATTGCGCCGCGCGAATCATCGACATTCGTGGAAAGAATGGAGCTGGATTCGGGCAATGAGTGGGGAAGCCGGGCGTGGATCGACGCGATCCTTCTTCTATCTTCTTTTCCAATGGAAATGTATGGTCGCCGCATGACGCTCGCCGATCAGCCGCCCGCGGCCGCTCTGCTCTTCCAGACCCTCCTCGCCCACGGCCCGCTCACGCGCGCCGAGGTCGGGCGCCGTACCGGTCTGTCTCCCGGTGCGGTCACGAAGGTCGCCACTCCCCTGCTGACCGACGGCTGGATCACCGAGCTGGGCCGCTCCACCGAGCGCACCCAGGGCCGGCCTGCCACGCTCATGGCGGTGCGCGGCGAGCGCGCCCGCTTCGTGGGCGTGAAGATCACCGGCGACGAACTCATCGGTGTGCTGGCCGACTTGACCGCACGGACCCTGTCCACCGCACGGGCCGTACTCGGTTCGCGTGACGTCGGCACGGTCGTCCTGGCCGTCGCCCGGCTCGTCGAGCAGTTGAACGCGAAGGCGAAGCCGTACGCACCGGGTGCCCTGCACGGCATCGGTGTCACGATCTCCGGGGACGTCGACGGCCACACCGGGACCGTCCAGTACTCCCCCTTCCTCAACTGGCGCCGCGTACCCCTCGCCCAACTCGTCCGGACCGCGACGGAGTTGCCCACTGTCATCGAGAACGACGTCCGTGCCCTGACCGTCGCGGAGCAGTGGTTCGGTGTGGGGGCCGGGTTGTCGTCCTTCGCCCTGGTCACCGTCGGCGCGGGCATCGGCTGCGGCATCTCCATCGGCGGCCGGGTCGTCTCCGGTGCCCACGGTGTCTCGGGCGAGGTCGGACATCTTCCCGTGGGCGGTACCGACCGGGTGTGCACCTGCGGCAACACCGGCTGTGTGGAAGCCGTCGCCTCCACCCAGGCCATCACCGAGCAGGCCCGCCAGGCGACGGGCGACCCGGAGCTGACGATGGACGGCGCGGTCCGCCTCGCCCACGCCGGCAACACCGCCGTCCGCGCCGTCTTCGCCCGGGCCGGTCACGCCCTGGGCCTGGCGATCGCCTCCGTCGCCAACCTCATCGGACCCGAACGCATCATCATCTCCGGTGAGGGCGTGGCCACTTACGACCTCTACGAGGAGCAGATCCGCGCCACCTTCGCGGCCCGGGCCTTCGGCGCGGCGGCCGACTGCGACCTCGTCGTCAGACCCCTCCCCTTCGAGGAATGGGCCCGCGGCGGCGCCGCCATAGCCGCGCAGCACGTCTTCGCTCCCGTCAAGTAGCCCGCATCCAAAGCGAGTTGGGCCCCCTCCGTCACACCGTCCCGAAAGCGCACGCCATGCTGAAAGTCTTCCCCGAACAGGACTTCCACACTGTCCGTCTCCCACCCGGAACGCTTCACTACGACCGTCCCGCCACCCGCTGGTTCGAAGCGCTCCCCATCGGCAACGGCCGCCTCGGCGGCATGATCTACGGCGGCACCGGCCGCGAGCGCATCCAACTCTCCGAGTCGACCGCATGGTCGGGCGGTCCCTCCACCACGGACCTGAACCCGACCGCCCGGCAGCAGCTCCCGCGCATCCGCGAACTCCTCTTCGCCGGAGACCACGCCGAGGCGCAACGCCTCGCCGCCGAGCATCTCCCGGGCAGACCGAGCTCGTTCGGGACCAACCTGCCCCTGCCCGAAGTGCAACTCGCCTTCCCCGACGGCGCTTTGGTCCACGACTACCGGCGAACGCTGGACCTGGACACGGGCCTCGCCCAGGTCGCCTACGAACAGGACGGCGTCCGCTTCACCCGTGAGGTGTTCGCCACCAACCCCCATGGCCTGATCGCGACCCGCCTCACCTCGGACCGGCCCGGCTCGCTCACCTTCACCCTCTCGATCCGGGACGGCATACTCCCCGGCCGCACGACGGCCACGGACACCTGCGTCACCTTCGACGGCCATGCGTACGAGAGCCTGCACAGCGACGGGCAGCAGGGCGTGGCCCTGGAGATCCGCGCCCAACTCGAAGCCGAGGGCGGCACCGTGCACCGCACGGGAGACACACTCCGGCTGGAGGGCGCCGATCGCGCGGTCGTGTACGTCGCGGTCGGCACCGACTGGGCAGGAGCGGACCCCCGAAAGCGCGCGGAATCACTGCTGTCCGCAGGCCTGGAAACAGGGTTCGAGGCGGTCCGGGCAGCGCACATCGCGGACCACCGGTCGCTGATGCGACGTGTCTCCCTGGATCTGGGTCCGACACCGCCCGATCTCGCGTCCCTCCCCACCGACACCCGCCGCGAACGGTTCGCCTCCGGCAGGACCGACAACACGCTGACGGCCCTCTACTTCCAGTACGGCCGCTATCTCACGGTGGCCGGTTCCCGCGCCGACTCCCCTCTGCCGCTTGCCCTGCAGGGCCTGTGGAACGACGGTCTGGCCAGCAGCGCGCCCTGGACCAACGACTTCCACCTGGACATCAACACCCAGCAGAACTACTGGGCCGCCGAGTCGACGAACCTCGCCGAGTGCCAGGAGCCGTTGTTCGGTCAGTTGGAGACCCTGGCGGACCAAGGCCGGTCCACCGCCGAGCAGTTGTACGGTGCTCCGGGCTGGGTGGCGCACACGGTGACCAACGCGTGGGGCTACACGGCACCCGGTTCCGGCATCGGCTGGGGCATGAACGTGACCGGCGGGGCCTGGCTGGCCCTCCAGTTGTGGGAGCACTTCGAGTACGGCCGCGACGAGACGTTCCTCCGGGAGCGCGCGTACCCGGTCCTGCGCGGGGCCGCCGAGTTCCTGCTCGCCTACGCGGTCGAGGAACCGGAGCACGGTCTGCTCGTCACCGGGCCGTCGGAGTCACCGGAGAACTGGTATCTCGCGCCCGACGGCAGCCGGTGTTCCGTGTCCATGGGGGCCACCGCGGACCGGGTGTTCATGGAGGCGGTGCTGCGGATCTGCGCGAAGAGCGCCGAACTGCTCGGTGTCGACGCCGACTTGAGGGCCAGGATCGCCGCCGCGCGCCGCCGGCTGCCGCCGTTCCGGATCGGGCGGCACGGGCAGCTCCAGGAGTGGCTGCACGACCACGAGGAGGCCGAGCCGAGCCACCGGCACACCTCCCATCTCAGCGCCCTGTTCCCGGAGCGCCAGATCACCCCGCGTGACACCCCGGACCTCGCCCGCGCCGCGGAAGTCACCATCGCGCGCAGGCAGCAGGCCCCGGGCTGGGAGCAGACCGAGTGGGTCGAGGCCAACTTCACTGTCTATTTCGCCCGGTTGCTCAACGGCAACGCGGCCCTGAAGCACCTCACCCGCCTGATCGCGGACGCCAGCGAGGCGAACCTGATGACGTTCTCCGCCGGCGGGGTAGCCGGTGCCACGCAGAACATCTACTCCTTCGACGGCAACGCCGGCGGCACGGCGGGCATCGCCGAAATGCTCCTCCAGTCCGACGGCCGGGACGTGGAACTGCTGCCCGCGCTGCCCGCCGCCTGGCCCGAGGGGAGCGTGTGCGGACTGCGCGCCCGGGGCGGTCTCACCGTGGACATCCGTTGGCAGGACGGGCAGTTGGAGGCCGCGCGGATCCGGGCGGCACGAGCCGCCGACGTCCGGGTGCGGTACGGCGCGGACCTCCTCGACGTGCGGCTCGCTGACGGAGAGACGCTCGCCCTCGGTCTCGGCTGAGGGCAAGCGCCGATGACAGCGTCACTGCGCGATCTGACCGCCGTCGACGAGGAGGGTCTGTCCGGTCATCGCGGTGCCGTCGAGCGCCACGAACGCCACTGCCGTCGCGATCTCCTCGGCCGCCAGCAGTCGGCCCATCGGGATCTGGTCGATCCACTGCGTCATCCGCCGGGGATCGTCCATCCCGACCGTGTCGAGGATGGGGGTGCGGGTCCGTCCCGGCGCGACGGCGTTGACCCGGACCCCGTACTGCGCCCACTCGACCGCGAGCGACCGCGCGAGCTGGGAGACACCGGCCTTCGCGACGTCGTAGGCGACGTGGTACTCGGGGTTGGAGCCGATGAAGGCGGCGATGGAGGAGATGTTCACGATCGATCCGGAGCGTCGGCGCACGAAGTGCCGGCCGAACTCGCGGCAGGCCACGAAGGTGCCGGTCAGGTCGACGTCGAGGACCCGGTGCCACACCTCGTCCGTCACGTCGAGCGCCGCGTCCTCGTGGGCGATACCGGCGTTGTTGACGAGGACGTCGACGCGGTCGAAGCGCCGTACGACCTCGTCCGCCACCTCTGCGACGGCGCGGGGGTCGGCGACGTCCAGGGGCAGGAAGTCGCCGCCGACCTCCTTGGCGACGGCGGTTCCGGTCTCCGTGTTGCGGTCGGTGACGACGACCCGTACGCCTCGGGCCGCGAGCGCCAGGGCGATGGCGCGCCCGATTCCCTGGCCCGCTCCAGTGACGACGGCCACACGCTCGTCGGTCGGCTCGGTCATCTCGTTCCTTTCGTCGGTGGCTGGGCGGGGTCTCACAGGGTCCTGGCCGAGCCCACCGCGGGGAGCTGCCAGCGGACCCGGGCGGCCGGTTCGATCGCGGTGGAGGCGCCCGGGCCCTGCGGGCGCTCCATGAGCCCTTCGCGTACGACGCTGCGTTCGACGAAGGCCTCCTGCGTCCAGGGGATGAACTCGACGAGGGGCGGCACCTCCGACAGGACGGTGCCCACCAGGTGCTGGTGCACCTGCATCATGTCGCCCGCGTGCGGCGCCAGTCGCAGGCCCCGGGCCGCCGCGTGTGCGGCGATCTGCAGGAACTCGGTGACGCCGCCGACCCGGGTGACGTCGGCCTGGACGACGCGGATGGCGTCGGCGGCCATGAAGGAGGCGAACTGGTGGTACGAGTAGATGCTTTCGCCGGCCGCCACGTCCAGCCGCGTCGACGACTGGAGGCGGGTGTGGGCCTGAAGGTCGTCGGCGTGGAAGGGCTCCTCCACCCAGTCCATCGCCGCCTCCTCCAGGACCGGCATGATCTGGTTCGCGGTCGACAGGTCCCAGCGCTGGTTGGCGTCGCACATCAGGGTCACGTCGTCGCCGAGCGCCTTGCGGACCGCGCGGACGCGTCGGGCGTCCTCCCGCCAGTCGGACCGGCCCACCTTGATCTTCACCCGGGACCAGCCGTGGTCGACCAGCGAGGTGAGGTCCCGGACCAGTTCGGAGTCGCTGAGGTTGAGCCAGCCGCCGTCCGTGTTGTACGCCTCGACGCTCTCCTGGGTGCCGCCCAGCAGCCGCCACAGGGGCATGCCGGCCCGCTGTGCGGCGAGGTCCCACAGGGCGATGTCGACCATCGCAAGGGCCATGTGGACGACGCCGGCCCGGCCGATCCAGTGCGTGGGCAGCCAGTACAGGCGCTTCCAGGTGCCGAGGATGTCCTCCGAGGAGGTGTCGAGCAGGGCGTCGGCGTAGTAGGAGAGGATCACGTCGGAGAGGAGTTCGGGAGCGCAGTGCACACCGGAGACGCCGGTCCCGACCCGGCCGTCGGCGGTACGGATCTCGACCACGGGCACCGTCCAGTGCGCCATGGCGGCCGTGGAGTCGGCGATGGGCCGCTTCAGGGGCACGGCGAGTGCGTAGGTCTCCACGGAGGTGATCACGGCACCGTCGTCGCCGCGCAGGAGGTCCGCTCCGTGCGCGGACAGCAGCCCGCGGGCGGTGCCGAAAGAAGTCTGATCGGTCATCGTCACAGTCGGCCATGGCCGCCGGAACTCGTCAACAGTGAAATACGAATACCGGTGATCCGCCCCGCAGATGACATACCGTCGGCGGGAATTCGATACCGGCGGTGGTCCGGCCGCGAGGAGAGGAGGTTCGGTCAATGACGCTCGAACTGGCCTGGTTGCGTACCTGGGTGGAGGTCGTGGACACCGGGGGCTTCACCAGAGCGGCGGACAAGTTGCATTTGTCGCAGCCGCGCGTATCGGCGCACATCGCGAATCTGGAACGTGAGCTCGGCTGTGTGCTCATCGAACGCCGTATCCGGCCGCTCACCCTCACCGATGACGGGCGTGCGCTGCTGGCCCGGGCGCGGGCGGTTCTCGCGGCGGCGGACGAATTGGTAACCGCACGCCAGACCGATCTGGGCAACATCACCGGGAGCGTCACCGTCGCGAGTTTCGCCAGCGCGAGTTCGGAGTTCCTCCCGGGAGTCATCACGTCGTTGCAGGAGAGGTATCCGCGGATCCGGGTGGCGGTCCTGGACGGGGACGTGGACTTCATCGAGGCGGCGCTGTCCGAGCGCCGGGTCTCGGTGGCCCTGCGCACGGTCCGGCCCGAGCCGCACGATCACGCCTTCACCATGCGGCCGTTGTGGCGGGAGCCGTATGTCATGCTCGCCCCGACCGGTCACCCCCTGCTCAAGAAGAGCGAGGTCGAACTGTCGGACTTCGCGAACCAGCGCGTCATCACGATCGGCGATCCGCTCGCCAACACGGTGGTCGGTTACGAGGCCGAGGTCGAATTGAGCATCCAGAACCTGGTCTCGCCGAACGGAATCGTGTCGCATCAGCCGACCACGCTGGGCGCCATGGTGCGCGCCGGACACGGACTGGGCATCATCAACTATCTGGGCGCTGTGATGATTCTGCGCGAAGGAATGGAAATGCGCCCCATTCACCAACTCAACCGCTTTCGGGACGTGGGAATCTGGTGGCACTCGGAACGGCCGCTGGGCGCTGCCGCCCAGGCTTTCATCAGAGCGGTGATGAGAGCCCCCAGACCTGAAGGCACAACGGCTATTCCACCGGTGTGACGCGACCCGGTTCCATCCGCGGAACGAATGCTCGACATCTGTTCTTCGGCGTTGACGATCACGGGCGACCGGGGCCAGGTTGAGGGAAAACGAACGGAGTCACGATGGCCAGTGTCCGCACGTACACACAGCTCGAAGTGGCGGTACGCAGTGAGACGTCGGACGTCGGTGAGGGACCGGTCCTCGATCCTCGCACCGGACATCTCCTCTGGGTCGACATCTACGGCCGCAAGGTGTTCGAGGACGATCTGACCACCGGTCGGCAGACCGTGTGGGACGTCGGCACGATGGTCGGCGCGGTCGCGCCCCGCGCGGCGCACGCCGGTTTCGCCGTCGCGGTGGCCGACGGGTTCGGCTACGTCACCGGCAGCGGGCTGACGCTCGTCGATCCCGTGCTGCCCGAACCGAACCTGCGCATGAACGACGGCAAGGTCGACTCCCGCGGCAGGTTCTGGGCCGGCAGCAACGACATGGAGTTCGCGCCCGGCCAGGGCCGGCTGCACCGCTGGGACGGCGACGCACCCAGCGTCGTCGTCGCGGACGGCCTCGTGCTGCCCAACGGGCTGGGCTGGAACGCCGAGGACACCGTCATGTACCTCGCCGACAGCTACGCCAACCTCCTCTACCGCGCGGACTTCCACGCCGAGCGGGGCGAACTCGGCCGCTTGGAGGTGCTGACCAAAACCGAGGGAGTCGGCGTCCCCGACGGTCTCGCCGTCGACGTGGAGGGCTGCCTCTGGGTAGCCATGCACGGCGGACGCGAAGTGCGACGCTACGACCCGACGGGGCGCGTCGTCGGACTGGTACCGGTGCCCGTGCTCCAGCCGACCAGTTGCGCCTTCGGCGCGGACGGCCGCCTGTACATCACCTCCGCCCGAAACGGCCTGTCCGCCGAGGAGTTGGCCAGGTCCCCGCTGTCCGGATCCGTCTTCGTCGTCGAGACCGGGACGGCAGGGGTTCCTGTCCAGCCCTTCCGGGCCTGACCCAACTGCCGCCAAGGCGCCTGGTATTCGTATTCCGGATGACCGACCATCGATAACCGTCTTTCCCCTGCACGGTGTTGGGGCCCTACGGTCGATCACGTGAACAGTGAACGTCGTACCGCAGAGGGACCGGCGGCGACCGTCAGGCCGCTGGTGCCTCGCCCCGGCGTGGACGACATAGGCCTGCTTCTCGCGGCGATGGCACGGGGCACGGTCCTCCAACTCGCCGACGGCACGGCACCGGCCGTCGAGGACATCCCCGCCGGGCACAAGGTCGCGTTGCACGACATTCCGAAGGGCGCACCGGTCCGCAAGTACGGCGAGGTCATCGGCGTGGCCCTGGCCGACATCCCGACGGGCGGGCACGTCCACGTGCACAACCTGGGCGTGGGCCGATGGCAGGAACCGTCCCCGAGCCCGTCACCGACGCGCCCGCGGCCGACCGGTGTCACCCCCACCCGCGACCACTTCCTCGGCTTCCGCAGGACAGACGGGCGGGCCGCCACCCGGAACTACGTCGTCGTGGTCCCGACCGTGAACTGCTCGGCCACGGTGGCCCGGATGATCGCCCTGCGGGCCGACGCCCTCCACAAGGGGACACCCGGCCTCGACGGCGTCATCGCGCTCCCGCACGACCTCGGCTGCGGAATGGCGGAGGGCACCCCCGGGGACGCCGTCCTGCGGCGCACGCTGCGTGGCTACCTCGGCCATGCCAACGTCGCGGCGGCCCTCCTGATCAGTCTCGGCTGCGAGGTGAACCAGCCCGAAAACCTGCTTCCCGACGGCGACTTGAGCACCGAGACGCTCACCATCCAGCAACTCGGCGGTACGGCGGCCACGGTGAACGCGGCGCTCGACCGCATCGCGGACCTGGTCGCCCGCATCATGCGGACACACCGCACACCGATCCCGCTCACGGAACTGACCCTGGGCCTCCAGTGCGGCGGCAGCGACGCCTACTCCGGCCTGACCGCGAACCCCACGCTCGGTGTCGCGGCCGATCTGCTCGTCGCGGCCGGCGGGCGGGTCGTACTCGGGGAGACCCCGGAGATCTACGGCGCCCACCATCTGCTGCGGGACCGGGCGACGACCCCTGAGTCGGCGGCCCGTATCGACCAACTCATCGACTGGTGGCAGGAGTACACGGCCGCGGGCGGCGCGACGCTGGACAACAATCCGTCGCGGGGGAACCGGGCCGGCGGGATCACCACCATCTGGGAGAAGTCCCTGGGCGCCGTGCTCAAGTCCGGGACGACTCCGCTGAACGACGTCGTCGGTTACGCGGAGCCGGTCACCGCCCCGGGCCTGACCTTCATGGACACCCCCGGCTACGACCCGGTGTCCGCCACCGGGATGGTCGCGGGCGGCGCCAACCTGCTCGCCTTCACGACCGGACGCGGCTCGTTGTTCGGCTCCCGTCCCGTGCCGTCGCTGAAGATCAGCACCACCAGCGGGCTGTACGAGCGGATGCGCGGCGACATCGACTTCGACGCCGGTCCTGCCATGAGCCACACCGCCCAAGTCGCTTACGGTACCGCCCTGTTCGAGGCTCTGGTGGACATGGCCTCCGGTGCGGAGAGCAAGTCCGAGGCGCTCGGGTTCGGGACGGAGGAGATCGTCCCCTGGCGGATGGGAGCGGTCCTGTGACGGTCGGCCGCGCTGCCGGACCGCCGCTCCATCACCGGGTGCGACCGCCTCTCCGTCACTGACTACGGGCCCGCAGTCGGCGCAGCATGCGTGGGTCGTCGAAGCCGACCGAGCGGGCGGCGGCGTCGATCGTGGTGCCGTGGCTGATGAGGTGCTCGGCGTGTTCGAGGCGGAGGGTCTGCTGGTAGCGCAGCGGGGTGAGTCCGGTGGCCCGGGTGAAGAGGCGGGTGAGGGTGCGTTCGCTGACGCCGACGGCCGAGGCGAGGGTGGGCAGGGGCAGCGTTTCGTCGAAGCGGGTGTCGATGAGGTCCTGGGCGCGGTGCACGGTGTCGTCCAGGTGGGAGCGGTGCCGGAGCATCGCGCTGGTCTGCGGCTCGTGGCCGTTGCGGCGGGCGTAGACGACCATGTCCCGGGCGATCTGGGCGGCCACGGCGGGGCCGTGCCGGGTGGCGATCAGATGCAGGGCGAGGTCGATGCCGCTGGCGATGCCGGCCGAGGTGATGACCCGGTCGTCGGTGGTGAACAGGACGTCCCGGACGACGGTCGCCTTGGGGTGGCGCAGGGCGAGTTCGTCCTGCACGTCGTGGTGGGTGGTGCAGTGGCGTCCGTCGAGGAGTCCGGCCCGGCCGAGCGCGTCGGCTCCGGCACAGACGCTGGCCACCGTCCCTCCGCGAGCGTGATGGTCCCGGAGTGCCTGCAAGGACGTGGCGCCGATGGCAGGTCCGTGGGCGAGCCGCAACGAACGCCAGCCGGGCACCACGATCAGGTCCTCGGGGCCGAGCTCGGGCCAGTCGAGCCCGGCCGCCAGCGGCAGCCCCTGGGCGCTGGTGACCTGGGGCTGCTCGGCGACGTAGGAGAGTCTGTAGGGGTGCCCGAAGCCGGCCGCCGTGGAGAAGACCTGCGCGGGGCCGGCCAGGTCCAGCAAGTGGACTCCGGGTACCAGGAAGAAGACGACGTGGCTCACGATCCGGTCATCATGCCTGATCTGCCGCCGCGGCTTCCAGTTCGGCGACCGTCGCGATGGTGGCGAAGCGGCCGGCGAGGGCGTACTCGGTGCGCCTGATGATCTCGTCGGCGGGCAGGGTGCGGGGGTCGGCCAGGAGTTCGGCGACAGTCTGGTCGGCGGGGGCGTCGCGGTGCGCGATGGGGTTCGTCGCGGTCGCGTCGGTGACGAAGGTGACCTGGTAGCCGAAGTCGCTGGCGACCCGGGTGGTGGTCTCGACGCACTGTTCGGTGCGGATGCCGCAGATGGTGAGCTCGCGGACGCCGTTCTCGGTGAGGATCTGCTGCAGGTTGGTGGTGGTGAAGGCATTGTGCGAGGTCTTGTGGAGAAGCGGCTCGCCCTCCGCGCGCTCCAGTCCGTCGATGAGGCGGACGTGGCCGAGGGCCGGGTCGAAGACGTCGCCGCTGCCGGGATCGGTGTGCAGTACCCACACCACGAGGTCGCCGGCCCGGCGGGCGAGCTGCACCAGACGGTCGGCCTGCTCGGCGATCTTCGGGTCGGAGATGGTCTCCCAGAGCGGGCGGGCGCGGAAGGATTCCTGGACATCGATGACGATCAGTGCTCGGTTCATGTCCCAAGAATGCGCCGGGCGGGTGGGACGGCGACAGGCCGCATCGGGTCCGGGACCGGACCGATCCGGTCACCCGAGCGACGGCCTGTCGCCGTTCCGTCGCCTACCTCAGCTCGACGAGCAGGTCGCCGCCCTCCACCTGCTGGATGCGGTTGATGGCGAGGCGGGACACACGGCCCGACTTGGGAGCGGTGATCGCCGCCTCCATCTTCATGGCCTCGATGGTGGCGACGGTGACACCGGCCTCCACCTCGTCGCCCTCCTCGACCGCGAGGGTGACCACGCCCGCGAACGGGGCCGCCACATGACCGGAGTTGGCGCGGTCGGCCTTCTCGGTGACGGGGATGTCGGAGGCGGCTGCGGTGTCGCGGACCTGGATCGGGCGGAGTTGGCCGTTCAGGGTGGACATCACCGTACGCAGGCCGCGTTCGTCGGCCTCGCCGACGGCCTCCAGCTCGATGAGGAGACGGACGCCCGGTTCCAGGTCGACCGTGTACTCCTTGCCGGGGCGGATGCCGTAGAAGAAGTCCTTGCTGTCCAGGACGCTGGTGTTGCCGTAGGTCTGGCGGTGGGTCTCGTACTCGCGGGTCGGGCCGGGGAACAGCAGGCGGTTGAGGGTGGCGCGGCGGTCCTTGTCGAGGGCCGTGCGGTCCTCCGGGCTCAGTTCCTGTACGGGCTTGGGAGCGGCGCGGCCCTGGAGCGCCTTGGTGCGGAACGGCTCGGGCCAGCCGCCGGGCGGGGTGCCCAACTCGCCGCGGAGGAAGCCGATCACTGAGTCCGGGATGTCGAAGCGTTCCGGGGACGCCTCGAAGTCGGCGGGGCTCACTCCGGCGCCGACCAGGTGCAGGGCGAGGTCGCCGACGACCTTGGACGACGGGGTGACCTTCACCAGGTGGCCGAGGATGCGGTCGGCGGCGGCGTACATCGCCTCGATGTCCTCGAAGCGGTCGCCGAGGCCGAGCGCGATGGCCTGGGTGCGCAGGTTGGAGAGCTGACCGCCGGGGATCTCGTGGTGGTAGACGCGTCCGGTCGGTGAGGCGAGGCCCGCCTCGAAGGGGGCGTAGATCTTGCGGACGCTCTCCCAGTACGGCTCCAGGTCACCGATGGCCTGGAGGTCGAGGCCGGTGGGGCGGTCGGAGTAGTCGGTGGCGGCGACGATCGCCGACAGGGACGGCTGTGAGGTGGTGCCCGCCATGGAGGCGACCGCGCCGTCCACGGCGTCCGCGCCGGCCTGGATCGCGGCGAGGTAGGTGGCGAGCTGGCCGCCTGCCGTGTCGTGGGTGTGCAGGTGTACCGGCAGGCCGAACTCGCGGCGCAGTGCCGAGACGAGAGTCGCGGCGGCGGGTGCGCGCAGCAGACCCGCCATGTCCTTCACCGCGAGGACATGAGCACCCGCCTCGACGATCTGCTCGGCCAGGCGAAGGTAGTAATCGAGCGTGTAGAGGCGCTCGCCCGGGTCGGACAGGTCGGAGGTGTAGCAGAGGGCGACTTCGGCGATCGACGTTCCGGTGGCGCGTACGGCGTCGATGGCCGGGCGCATCTGGCCCACGTCGTTCAGCGCGTCGAAGATGCGGAAGATGTCGATGCCGGTGGCGGCGGCCTCCTGGACGAAGGCGTCGGTGACCTGGGTCGGATAGGGCGTGTAGCCGACGGTGTTGCGCCCGCGCAGCAGCATCTGGAGGCAGATGTTGGGGACGGCCTCGCGCAGGGCGGCCAGCCGGTCCCAGGGGTCCTCGGCGAGGAAGCGCAGCGCCACGTCGTAGGTGGCGCCGCCCCAGCACTCCAGGGAGAGGAGTTGGGGCACGGTGTGTGCCACGACCGGGGCTACCGCGAGGAGGTCCTTGGTGCGGACGCGGGTCGCGAGGAGCGACTGGTGCGCGTCGCGGAAGGTGGTGTCCGTGACGCCGATCGTGGGCGACTCACGGAGGTGGCGGGCGAAGCCCTCGGGGCCGAGTTCGGCGAGCAACTGCCGTGATCCGGCCGGGGGTTCGGTGGCGGGGACGGGCGGCAGCTTGGTGGTGGGGTCGATCAGGTCGGGGCGTTCGCCGTGCGGCTTGTTGACCGTAACATCGGCGAGGTAGGTGAGCAACTTGGTGCCGCGGTCGGCGGATTGACGAGCCGTCAGCAGCTGCGGGCGCTGCTCGATGAACGAAGTGGTGATGCGCCCCGCCTGGAAGTCCGGGTCGTCCAACACCGCCTGGAGGAACGGGATGTTGGTGGCCACACCGCGAATCCGGAACTCCGCGACAGCGCGCCGCGCACGGTTGACAGCGGTGGTGAAGTCCCGCCCCCGGCAGGTGAGTTTGACCAGCAGGGAGTCGAAGTGCGCACTGATGTCGGTGCCCGCGTGTGTGGTTCCGCCGTCGAGACGGATGCCGGAGCCGCCCGGCGAGCGGTAGGCGCTGATCCGGCCGGTGTCCGGGCGGAAGCCGTTGGCGGGGTCCTCGGTGGTGATACGGCACTGGAGGGCCGCGCCGTGCAGGGTGACCGTCTCCTGCGAGAGCCCGAGGTCGGCGAGGGTCTCCCCCGAGGCGATCCGCAACTGCGCCTGGACGAGGTCGACGTCGGTGACTTCCTCGGTCACCGTGTGCTCGACCTGGATGCGCGGGTTCATCTCGATGAAGACGTGGTTGCCGTGCGGGTCGAGGAGGAACTCGACGGTGCCCGCGTTGCGGTAGCCGATCTCGCGGGCGAAGCGGACGGCGTCGGCGCAGATGCGGTCGCGGAGGGCGGGGTCGAGGTTGGGCGCAGGGGCCAGCTCGACGACCTTCTGGTGGCGGCGCTGCAGCGAGCAGTCGCGCTCGAAGAGGTGGATGACGTTGCCCTCGCCGTCGGCGAGGATCTGCACCTCGATGTGCCGGGGGTCGACGACCGCCTTCTCCAGGAACACCGTGGCGTCGCCGAACGCGGACATGGCCTCGCGGGCGGCGGCCTCGATGGACTCGCGCAGGGTCGCGGGGTCCTCGACACGGCGCATACCGCGCCCGCCGCCACCGGCGACGGCCTTCACGAACACCGGGAAGCCGATCTCCTCGGCGGCGCGCACCAGTTCGTCGACGTCCGTGGAGGGCTCCGAGGAGCCGAGCACCGGTACGCCGGCCGCGCGGGCGGCGGCGATCGCCGTGGCCTTGTTGCCGGTCATCTCCAGGATGTGGGCGCTGGGGCCGACGAAGGTGATGCCCGCTTCCTCGCAGGCGCGGGCGAGTTCGGGGTTCTCGGAGAGGAACCCGTAGCCCGGGTACACCGCGTCCGCTCCCGCGCGCTGGGCGGCTCGGACGATCTCGTCGACCGAGAGATAGGCGCGGACCGGATGCCCGGGCTGACCGATCTCGTAGGCCTCGTCGGCCTTGAGCCGGTGCAGCGAATTGCGGTCCTCATGGGGGAAGACCGCGACGGTTCGCGCGCCCAGCTCATAGCCGGCGCGGAACGCCCTAATCGCGATCTCTCCACGGTTGGCGACCAGCACCTTGCGGAACATTCCCGATCCCTTCAGCCTGCCGGTGACGTGCACCATGGTGTCGGCGTCACCCCTATAACGCCATGTGAGCCGGGACACTAGTCGCAAACGTGTCGCTCGACGCCCTCCAACGGGCCGACGGTAAAGAAATCGTATGGTCTAGTCCAAAGAGCAATTTGGTCCAGTCCAATCCATTGACGTGGCCGCGACAGCGCCAGAAGCTGGCAGCCTCCCCCACTCCCACCGGAGGCACAACGTGACACGTCTTCGCGCATGTCTCGGCGCGGCAGCCGCCGTGACGCTCGCCGCCGCGGGCACGACCGCGCTGATCGCGACCAACGCCCAGGGCGCGACCAACGCGGCCACCGCGCTGAGCAACCGCTGGTACGCCGCGGCCCCCTACCTGATGCCGACGGACAACAACCCGCCGGACGCGGGCACCATCATGGACGCCACCGGCCTCAAGGCCTTCCAGCTCGCCTTCGTCCTCGCCCCCAACGGCGGCGGCTGCACCCCCACCTGGGGCGGCACCTCACCGGTCTCCTCGGACACCGCCGTCCAGTCGGTCATCAACACGATCCGCGCCAAGGGCGGCGACGTCTCCGTCTCCATCGGCGGCTACGGCGGCACGAAGCTCGGCCAGGCCTGCTCGGACCCGGCCTCGACGGCCGCGGCCTACCAGCAGGTCATCACCAAGTACGGCCTGCACGCGATCGACTTCGACCTGGAGGAGCCGGAGTACGAGAACACCGCGGCCATCCACAACGAGATCGGCGCGGCGAAGATCCTCCAGCAGAACAACTCGGGCCTGTACGTCTCCGTGACCACCGCCGGTACGGCGGACGGCACCGGCTGGTTCGGCAAGCAGATGCTGCTGGAGGCGAAGTCGCAGGGGTTCACCCCCAACAACTTCTCCATCATGCCGTTCGACGGCGGCTTCAACGGCGCGGCCTCCCAGACCAGCGCGCTCACCAACTTCAACTCCATCCTGCAGTCCACGTTCGGCTGGGACCAGGCGACCGCGTACGCCCACGAGGGCTTCTCCGGGATGAACGGGCGCAGCGACACCGGCGAGTACTTCACCCAGGCCGACTTCCAGACGGTTCTGAACTACGCCACCAGCCACAACATGGACCGCTTCACGTTCTGGTCCCTCAACCGCGACCGCCAGTGCAGTCCGGTCGACAACGGCGGTACCACGTCCGGGACTTGCTCCAGCGTGGCGCAGAACGCGTGGGACTTCGCCAAGTACTCGGTGCAGTTCGCGGGCGTGACCCCGCCGACCACGACCCCCACGCCGACCCCGACTCCGACGCCCACCCCCGGCACGTGCAAGACGGCGTGGAGTTCCACGGCCGTCTACACGCAGGGCAACGAGGTGTCGTACGGCAACCACAACTGGGTGGCCAAGTGGTGGACCCAGAACGAGGTGCCCGGTGCCTCCCAGTGGGGCCCCTGGCAGGACGAGGGCGCCTGCTGATCCGGCGGGATCAGTAGGAGATGGGCTGCGACGTCAAGTAGGCCTTGAGAAAGGCGTACTTGGCGTCGCTGTCCGCTGCGGGGAGCGTGGCGAAGTGGTCGCCGAGTTCCATCGTCTGCGGGGTACCGGTGTCCAGGGCCGGCCAGGTGGCCAGGCTGCCGCCGTTCGGGTTGCCGGTGGCCGCGAAGTTCGCCACGTACGAGGCGGTGGTGTCGGCGATGTCGTAGTCGCGCGACGCCCACGGGCGGTCGGTGTTGTAGATGAAGCCCAGCAGATAGTAGACGTCGGCCCCGTCGAAGGCGCCCGAACTGCCGCTCCCGACAACGGGGTTGGTGGCGTCGTGGCCCGGCGGGACCCGGGTCCAGAAGTAGGTGTGGACCGCGCTGCGGTTGCCGGCGGTGTCCTCGAACTGCCCGCCCCACAGGAAGGTCGAGACGCGTTCCTCGTCCCGCGCGTAGTTGTTGTACTGCGTGGCGGCCTCGGCGTCGGTGGTCGCCGGGTACAGGTCGAGGAACGTGTCGGTGAGGCCGACCGGTCCGAACTGGGCGTCGGCGTACGCCTGATACTCGGCAAGGGTGAGTGACGCGCTGTTCGCGTCACGGCAGTTGCCGGTGAGGACCGGTACATCGGCCTCCGCTCCGGACTCCATAGCAGCGGTGTACGTACTCGGCAGGACATAGCCGTCGAGCACGTCGCCGAAGTCGGTGGCATCGGCCGGTGCGTCGTCGGCGTAGGTCCGTGCCACGATCTCGTCGGCGGACAGCGCGCGCAGATCCGTGAGGGACGAGCATCCCATGTAGGCCGCGAAGACGGTGCCGTTGGTCTCAGCGTCCGCCAACGTACGGTAGCTGTAGGGCCGTTGCCCGAGTGCGGGGTCCTTGGTGTAGCGCGCGCCGGACGGCAGCAGGGCGCGGTGGAACAGCCCTCGGGCCGACCTTGAGGCCATCAGGATGTCGACGAGGTTCGCGCCGTTCTGCCAGCCGCCGAGTGTCACCCGGTCCGGGTCGCCGCCGAACGCGGCGATGTTGCGTGACACCCACTCCAGCGCGGCGACGACGTCCAGGGCGCCCCAGTTGCCGGAGGCGGAGTGCCCGGACTCGGCGCTCAGGTCGGGGTGGGCGAGGTCGGCGAAGGGGCCGACGCGGTGGTTGACGCTCACGAACACGACGCCCTTGTTCGCGAGCAGTGCCCCGTTGTAGATCTCCTGCCCGGCCCACACGGCGCTGTCCCAGCCACCCGGGAGCCAGACGAGGACCGGTCTGCTGTCACCCGAAGTGGCCGCGCCGGTCCAGATGTTGAGGTTGAGGCAGTCCTCGCTCAGCTCGGGCACCTGGGCGCTCGGGATGCCCGTGACGGGCTGTGGGCAGGCCGGGCCCCAGGCGTTGGCCTTGCGGACGCCGTCCCAGGGCGGGGCCGACTGAGGCGGACGCCAGCGGTTGTCGCCGGCGGTGGTGGCCGCGTAGGGGATGCCCTTGTAGGCGACGATGCCCTTCAACCCGCCCTGAGTACCGGTCACTTGGCCCGACTCCGTGGTGACGGGATCGTCGGCGCTGCGGCTGGTGCGCCGGTCGGCGGCCGACGCGACACCGGAGTCCAGGCCGACGGCCAGAACGCTGGCGGCGGCGCCGGTGAGAAAGACGCGGCGGTTGAGATCTCGCGAGTTCACAGGGGCTCCCTGTCGAGTGGGGGACGGGCGAGTCGCCCCATGCTCAGCCGATCACCGGAGTGCGGCAAGCGGAACGTGCGGACTCACAGACTCGACAGTTTCGACAGCTGTTCGACAGCCCAACTCCCCTACTATCGAAGGATGTTGACCGCTCGTGCGACGACCAGGACGACGATCGACACGGAGACCGAGGACTGCCCCATCATCAGCATCTTGGCCCAGCGGGAGAGCGGCATCACGTCGGTCGGGCTGAAGGCGGTGGAGTTGGTGAAGGACAGGTACAGGTAGTCGAGGAACGCCGGTTCCCAGTCCGGTGGCGCGGTCTCCGGGCTCTGCATCTGGACGAAGAGGAAGTCGGCGTACCGGTGGTTGCCCATGACCCGCGCCATGGGCCCGCCGCGATCCCACTCCCAGTACCAGAGGGCGAACACGATGACGTTCGTCAGCCAGATGCCTCCGCCGGTCAGCAGCAGCGGCCCGGCGTCCAGGCGCTCGGTGCCCCTGACCAGGCCCACCACCAGCCGGGCCGCCGCCCAGCTGTTGGCCAGGGTGATCACGCCCGTCAGGACCAGGCTCGGCCAGCGCAGCCACCGCGTGCCGGGCTCGATCCGGCGCGGATTGGCGACGAACAGACCGACCATCAGGGCGAGTTCCAGAACCGGCAGCAGCCAGTACGGCTGGAAGGCGAGCCGGTGCGGCAACATCAGCTGGAGGGCGACCGCCACCAGGATGACCGCCGACACCGCCAACCGCGTCTCGCCATGCGTCACCTGGCGCCACGCGGGCACCACATCGCGCCCGCTGTCCTCCAGCAGCCGCTCGATCCTGGCCAAGCGGCTCTCGGAGTCGCTCCTACCGTCCGTACCGTCCGTCATGGCACCGATTGTCCCCGGTCGGGGATCGATCGGGTGAAGCACCCCGCCCGAGTCGCCCGCGGATGTTCCGCCCGGTCGCGGTCAGCCCCGCAGCGGTTCCGCCAGACGCCCCAGCAGCCCCGCGACCAGGGCGGTCTGCCCGGGCACCGTGTCGGGGTAGATGAACTCGCCCCGGGCATGCGCCCCGTCGCCGACCGCGCCCATCCCGCACAGCACCGGCAGGCCCAGCGCGGCAACGAAGTTGGCGTCGCTGGCGCCGCCGACGGCCGTGTCACGCAGGGCGTCACGCCCCTGCTCGCGGGCGACCTCCCGGGCGAGGTCGAGCAGCGGGGCGGAGGCCGCGTTGAGAGTCATCGGCGGCCGGTTCCAGGCGTGGTCGATCTCGATGCGGACACGCGGGTCGCTGACCTTGATGGCGTCCAGCTCGGCGTCCACCCGGTCCTGTTCGGCGGCGCTGCTCACCCGGATGTCGACACCGGCGGACGCCTGCCCGGCGACGACATTGATGGCCGAACCGCCCTTGATGAGCCCGGTGTTGATGGTGGTGCCGCGCTCAGGAGCGGCCACGGCCGCGGCGGCGACCACGAACTCGGACAGCGCGGTGATCGCGCTCGCCCCGTCCTGCGGTGCCAGCCCCGCGTGGGACTCGACACCGGTGGCCGTGACCTGGAAGATCCCGGTGCCCTTGCGGGCGGTCTTCACCGCGCCGTGGGCACTCGGCTCCAAGACCAGTGTGACGTCCACCTTCCGCGCGACCTCCTCGATCACCGGCCGCGAGGACAGGGAGCCGATCTCCTCGTCACCGTTGAAGAGGAAGGTGACGGTGGGCAGCGGCGCTCCGCTCTCCCGGGCCAGCCTCAGCGCCCAAATCCCTTGCGCCAGCCCGGTCTTCATGTCGAAGATGCCGGGTCCGCTCAACCTCTCCCGCCCGTCCTCGGCCGCCCCCGGCTGCTCCCAGCCGGCAAGGGTTCCGGTCGGCCACACGGTGTCGTAGTGCCCGACGAGCGCGACATGCCCGGGACCCGTCCCCGTGTAGGTCAGGGTGAGGGTGTCGCCGCACTCGCCACCGGAACGGCGCTGCTCGTGGTCGGGCCGGCCGAGCCGTTCGACGGTCAGCTCGCGCAGCAGGTCCAGGCCGGTCGTGAGGCCGGGAAGGTCGTAGCTGCCGGTCTCGTGGCGGACGAGGGTCAGGATGTCTTCGACGATCCGCGACGAGGCGTCCTGGGCGCGGGTGGTGAGGGCGGCGGGTGCGGGTGAGGCGGTCATGATCTGCTTTCTGCTGCGAAGCTGCGGGTGACGTTGCCGAGTTGGGGGTCAGCCGATGCCGAGCGGGATGCCCAGCAGGTACCAGGCCACGAAGAACGCGACCCAGACGACCCAGACGACGGCGGCGATCGGGATCGTGAAGGAGGCCAGGGTGCCGATGCCGGCGGACTTGCGGTACTGCTGGATGAAGCCCAGGGCCATGACGAAGTAGGGGCTCATCGGGGTGACGCAGTTGGTGACCGAGTCGGCGACGCGGTAGACGGCCTGGGTGGTCTCGGGCTCGATGCCGATGAGCATCAGCATGGGCACGAGGACCGGTGCGGCCAGCGCCCACAGTGCGGAGCCGCTGGTGATGACGAGGTTCATGAAGGTGATCAGCACGGCGATGCCGACGAGCACGGTCCAGCCGTGCAGGTGCAGGTCGCGCAGGGTCTCGGCGCCCTTGATGGCAAGGATGTTGCCGATGTTCGTCCACTTGAAGTAGGCGAGGAACTGGGCGATCGCGAAGAACAGGACGAGGATCGGCGCCATCGAACGGGTGCCGTCCACCATCGCGCCGATGCTGTCGCGGGCGGCGGTGAAGGTGCCGGCCAGCCGGCCGTAGACGGTGCCGAGCACGGCGAAGAACACGCCGAGGACGAGCGCCATCCCGCCGATGAGCGGGGAGTTGACGATGCCGCCGCCCTCGCCGCGCAGGGGTGAGGCGGAGGGGATCATCGCCGCCGCGAGGAACGCGAGGAAGCCGACGGCGACCAACCCGGTTGTGCGCAGGGCGCGTTGCTGCTGCTGGGTGACCTCGATCTCCGCCAGTTCCTCGGCGTTGGGCGCGGCGACCGGCTCGTCCGGTTCCAGGTCCGTGCGGCGGGCGAGGATCTTGTCGACGACGAGGGTGATCACCAGGGCCACCAGGATCGACGAGCCGAGGCCGAAGAAGTAGTTGGCGACCGGGGTGACGACGTAGTGCGCGTCGATGGTGTGGGCGGCGGCGGTGGAGATCCCGGACAGCAGGACGTCGGTGGTGGTGAGGGACGGGGAGGCGTCGTATCCGGCGGCGATCGAGACGTAGGCGACGACACAGCCGAGGACCGGACTGCGGCCCGCCGCGCGGAAGACCAGGGCGCCGAGCGGGATGAGGGTGACGTAGGCGGCGTCGCCCGCGACATGGCTGACCATGGCCGTCATCGACAGGGCGAAGGTGAGGTACCGGCCCGGCACGCGGGCGACCATGCGGCGCAGCAGGGTGGAGAAGAGTCCGCTCTTCTCGGCGACGGCGATGCCGAACATCACGGTGAGGATGGTGGCCAGCGGCGGGAAGGCCGCGTAGTTGTCGACGGCCCCTTCGACGGCCATGGTGAGGCCGTCCTTGCTGAGCAGGTTCTGCACCTTGATGGTCTCGTGCGTGCCGGGGTGCACGGCGCTGAGGCCGGTCGTTGCCAGGACGGCGCTGAGGACGGCGACGATGCCCGCGAGGATCCAGAACAGCCAGAAGGGGTTGGGGAGTTTGTTACCGATCTTCTCGATCGCCGCCAGACCGCGGAACGCGGTGCGCAGGACTCTCGACTGCGGCTCGGTGGACTGAGGCTGAGGCTGAGCGGAGGTGACACTCATCGGTACCTCTTGATGCGATGGGGGGATGTTCCTGCGAACAATGGCATCCTGATGAGAGATTCTCTATATCTCTGAAGTAACGGTGGGATTAAACGGCACTCTAGAGTGAGGCCTTATGACCCGTCCTCTCCTCGACGAGCTCGACCGGCGCCTCATCGGCGCGCTGCACCTGGCACCCCGGGCCACCTGGGACGACATCGGCGAGATCCTGGCCGCCGACGCCAGCACGCTCAAACGCCGCTACGACCGCTTGCACGAGGCCCGCACGGTGCGCGTGATCGGGCAGGCCGACTGGGGCATCCACTCCACGGCGATGCCGGTCCATGTCTTCCTGGACATCACCGGCGAGAGCCCTCTCGCCGTCCTCCACCGGCTCAGCGGCCTGCCCCATCTCCAGCTGCTGGCGCAGATCTCGGGCGACTACCCGCTCTACGCCGTCGTGCACGCCCCGTCGGAGACGGCCACCAGCGAGGCGATCGACCGGATGTTCTCCGTGCCCGGTGTGCGCCGCGTCAACGCGCTGCCCGCGCTCAGCACCCTGCGCCGGGGCAGGACCTGGGACCCGCAGTTCCTCACGGACACCGAGCGCGCCGAGCTCCTCAAGCTCGCC
>NZ_JAWOAI010000035.1:0-34258 GCF_033194735.1 Streptomyces sp. W16 | reverse complement strand
CTGCGCGCGGAGGCGGAAGGCACCGAGGCCCGGCTGCGGGCGGAGGCCGAGGGCACCCGGGCCAAGGCCCTCGCGGAGGCCGAGGGTACGCAGGCGAAGGTGCTCGCGGAAGCCGAGGGCGTACGGGCGAACGCGCTCGCGGAAGCCACCGGTATCGGCGAGAAGCTCAAGGCCGAGGCCGAGGGGCTCACCGAGAAGGCCGCCGCGATGGCCGCCCTCGACGACGCCTCGCGCGGCCACGAGGAGTACCGGCTGCGGTTGCAGGCCGAGAAGGAGATCCGGCTGGCCGGGCTCGATGTGCAGCGGCAGGTCGCGGAAGCGCAGGCCACGGTCCTCGCGACCGGGCTGGAGAACGCCGACATCGACATCGTCGGCGGCGACACGGTCTTCTTCGACCGGCTGATGTCGTCGATCTCGTTCGGCCGCAGCGTCGACGGCTTCGTCCGGAACTCCGAGACGGCACAGGCGTTGGCGCGTCCCTGGCTGGACGGCACGTCGAACATCGCCGACGACCTCGGGCGGGTGCTCGGTTCGGTCTCCACGGCCGACGTGCAGAACCTCACCGTGTCCGCACTGCTGATGAAGCTGATGCGGACGGACCCGGCGAACTCCGGTCAGCTACGACAACTGCTCGACAGGGCCGGTGAGTTGGGCCTCGCGGACACCTCGCTGACCGCGCTCAACGGCCATCCGGCGAAGGCCTGACACCCGGCGAAGGCCTGACACCCGGCGAAGGCCTGACACCCGGCCAAGGCCTGACACCTGGCCGGGGTCGAGGCCCGGCCCCACAGACGGTCCGGAACTGCCGCACAGGGGAGGGCAGTTCCGGACCCACCCACCCCCGATCACCGCGAGATCCTGAGAGGGACCCATGACCACCGGCCTGGACACCGGCACCTACGAGGTCCTGCGCGACCGCCTCGCCGCACAGGCCGCCGAACTCGCCCGCCGAGCGGAGGCGCTCAACACCCGCCGCACCGAGGAGTTCGGCTCGACCCGGCTGGAACTCACCGGCACCGGACGCCTGACCACCGGGCACCCGGCCACGCCGAGGGACCTCGTCGCCGTAGGGGACGCGCTGCTCTTCGGCCATCAGGTCACCCCGGGTGTCACCCGGGAGACGGCGGTGGCCGACGTCCTCGCCCTGTACGACCGGCACGACCTGCGCAGGCTGCCCGAGGACGCCGTACCCGGACTCCTCGACGACCCGGACTTCGTACGGGAGTTCACCGCCCTGCACCGCTACTACCGGCAGGCCCGCCTCCTCCAACTCCACTGTGTCGACGGCAAGTTGCTGGCCGTCTTCCGCACCGGAGAGAAGGCCGACGACATCCGGGTACTGCGCTGGGCACTCACGGACGACGGCCGGGCGGCGAGCTTCCTGGACGCGCACGGCGAGCGCGACCACGTCTTCCCGCCGCCGTGCGACTTCGAGTGGACGGGGACGGGGCGCGAGGACCTCGTCCCCGGCCGGCATCCGCATGTGCGGATCCAGGACGGGCTGTACGTCGACACGCTGGGCGGCACCCTCACCGTGAAGGTGGAGGACAACACCGAGACGGGGGAGGGGATTTACTCCGAACCGGTGGACGAGCCGCTGCAGTCGCCGGCCGACGCGGAGATCGCGTACGCGCGGGTGGGCGCGCTGGTGCTCATGGACATCCGCCCTTACAAGGAGGACGTCCACCGCTACCTGGTCTTCAACACGCTGACCAAGGGGGTCGTACGGCTCGACGGGATCGGGCGGTCGTGTCAGCGGCTGCCGGAGGAGCAGGGGATCGTGTTCCCGGGCGGGTACTGCCTGGCCACGGGGGAGTGCAAGACCTTCGAAACGGCCACCGACGGGCTGGAGTTGGATCGGATCGTCCGCTCACCCAACGGGGAGGACGTGCTGTTCGGGTACCGGGCGCGCGGGTCGGGGCGGAGCCTGCTGCTGCCGTACAACATGATCCGCAAGGAGGTCGTGGCGCCGCTGCCCGGTCAGGGGTGGGCGCTCTTCGACGACGGCACGCTGATGGTGCTGGGTGCGGTGGGAGCGGGGGAGGCAGCCCGGGTTCATCCGGTGCGGATCTGGCGTACCCCGTACGTGTCCGACACTCATGCCGCCGCCCAACTCACCGGCTCCGGGCCGCTGTTCCGGGTCGGGAACGCCGATCTCGTGCGCGGGATCTCCGATTGTCTGTCTCTCACGGGGGCTGTCGCGGGGATGGAGCCGACGGCGGAGGTGTACGAGGCGCTGGTCGCCGCGTGTGTCCGGGCGGGCGACACTCATCACTGGCTGGGGGATGCCGAACTCGGTGATCTGCGGGGCCCGTTGGAGGAGGTGCGGGGTACGGCGGAACAGGTCCTGGCCGAGTTCGAGACGGTCCGGACTCTCACCGGCCGGGCCGCCGACGCCCTTGCCGACGCGACGGCCCAGCTCGCCTCCCTCGTCCGGCGGTTGCGGGGCGAGGCGCCCCGGGACGCGGCGGGCTGGGTCACCGGGCTCACCGAACTCCGGCGTGCGCAGGGGCGTTTGCTGACGTTGAAGCAGATGCGGTACGCGGACACCGCTCGGATCGAGGAGTCGGCGGCCGAAGTCGAGGCGGATCTCGGGGCGTTCGGGCAGCGGGCGGTGTCGTTCCTGGCCCGCGAGGATTCGTTCGCCGGGCACCATGAGCTGATCGACGCCCTGGTCGGAGAGGCCGGGGCGCTGGCCAAGGTCGCCGAGTCGGCCCCGGTCGCGGCCCGCCTGGACGAACTCACCGAAGGGCTGCGGACGGTGACCGAGGTGGTCGCCGGACTCGACATCGGTGACGCCACGGTCCGTACGTCGATCCTGGAGCGGGTCGCCGAGGTGCTGGGCGGCGTCAACCGGGCCCGCGCCACGCTGGACGCCCGGCGCGCGGAACTCCGGGACCGGGAGGGCCGCGCGGAGTTCGCGGCCGAGTTCGCGCTGCTGGCCCAGTCGGTGACGGGAGCGCTCGCGGACGCGGCGACCCCGGAGGCCTGTGACACCCAACTCGCCCTGCTGCTGGTGCGGTTGGAGAACCTGGAGGCCCGCTTCGCGGACTTCGACGACTTCCTCGCCGAACTGGACGGCAAACGCACCGAGATCCACGAGACCCTCTCCGCCCGCAGACAGACCCTGGTCGACGAACGCGCCCGCAGGGCCGAGCAGTTGACGCGGTCGGCGGTCCGGGTGCTGGAGACCGTGGGGCGGCGGGCGGTCACGCTCGCCGACGCCGACGCGGTGAACACCTACTTCGCCTCCGACCCGATGGTGGCGAGGATCCGCCGCACCGCCGGTCAACTGCGCGAACTGGGCGACCCGACAAGGGCGGAGGAGCTGACGGGCCGGCTCACGGCAGCCCACGCGGAGGCGGTCCGCGCCCTGCGCGACCGCGCCGACCTCTCCACGGACGGCGGCCGGACCCTCCGTCTCGGCCGCCAGCGCTTCGCCGTGCACACCGAGCCCCTCGACCTCACCCTGGTCCCCGCCGGCGAGGGCCTGGCCTTCGCTCTCACCGGCACGGACTACCGATCCCCGGTCAGGGACCCGGAGTTCGCGGCCACCCGCCCGTTCTGGGACCGCCCGCTGCCCTCCGAGTCACCGCGGGTCTACCGCGCGGAACACCTCGCCGCCCGCCTCCTCGACGAACACGGCGCGCAGTCCCTCGCCCAGGAACCCGACCTCACGGCCCTGGTCCGCCGGGCCGCGCAGGAGTCGTACGACGAAGGCTACGAGCGCGGTGTGCACGACCACGACGCGACCGCGATCCTGATGGCCCTGCTCCGCCGGTACGAGGACGCGGGCCTGCTGCGTCACGAACCGGGCGCCCGGGCAAGCGCGTTGCTCTTCTGGACACACGCCGCGAGTCCGCGGGCGCGCGAGAACTGGACCCGGCGAGCGAGGTCGCTGGCCCGGGCCCGCGACCTGTTCGGGCCCACCCCGGCCGACGCCGAACTCCGCGCGGAACTCGCCGGGGAACTGGGCGGCAAGCCCGCCGCGGCCTACCTCCTCGACGAACTCACCACCGCCCCCGAGGGCTTCGTGATCAGCGTGGGCGCCCGCACCCTGCTCGACAAGTTCCGCCGCGCGGTGGGCAGTTCGGCCTACGACGACGATCTGGTCGCCCTCGACGGCGATCTGCCCGCGCGCCGTCAACTGGTGGACGCGTGGCTGACGGCGTACACGACAGCGTCCGGGACGCGGGTCGACCCGGGGGACCTGGCGGAGGCGGTGGCGGCCGAACTCTGCCCCGGCACACCGCGCTACGAGTCGGACGCCCGGCTGACCGAGACGGTCGGCGGACTGCTGGGCAGCCATCCCCGCGTCGTCGCGGGCGAGTTGCGGCTCAGGGTCGATGAACTCCTCGCCCGCACCCACGAGTTCCGTACCCGGGAAGTCCCCTCCTACCGCGCGTACCAGCGCCGCCGTACCGCCCTCGTGGCGGCGGAACGCGCCCGGCTACGCCTCGACGAGTACCGTCCGCGCGTCCTGTCGTCCTTCGTCCGGGGCCGGCTCGTCGACGAGGTGTATCTCCCGCTGATCGGCGACAACCTGGCCCGGCAGCTCGGCACGGCGGGGGAGGACGGAACCACCGGCACCGGCGGTCTGGTCCTGCTGATCTCCCCGCCGGGCTACGGCAAGACGACCCTGATGGAGTACGTCGCCGACCGTCTCGGGCTGGTCCTGGTCAAGGTCGGCGGCCCGGCCCTCGGGCACGGTGTCACCTCCCTCGACCCGGCCGAGGCGCCGAACGCGACTGCCCGACAGGAGGTGGAGAAGGTCAACTTCGCGCTCGCGGCGGGCAGCAACGTGCTGCTCCACCTGGACGACATCCAGCACACGTCACCCGAACTCCTGCAGAAATTCATCCCGTTGTGCGATGCGACGCGGCGGGTGGAAGGCGTGTGGGAAGGAGAGCCGCGCACCTACGACCTGAGGGGCAAGCGGTTCGCCGTCTGTATGACCGGCAACCCGTACACCGGGTCCGGCAGCCGGTTCCGGGTGCCCGACATGCTGGCCAACCGTGCCGACGTCTGGAACCTCGGCGACGTACTGACCGGCAAGGAGGCGCTGTTCGCCCTGAGTTTCATCGAGAACGCGCTGACCTCCAACCCGGTGCTGGCCCCGCTCGCCGGCCGCGACCGGGACGACCTGGACCTGCTGATCCGGCTGGCCCGGGGCGACGCGACGGCCCGCGCGGACCGCCTCTCCTACTCCTGCGACCCCGCTGAACTCGACCGTGTCGTCGCCGTGTTGAGGCATCTGCTCGCCGCCCGGGACACGGTTCTCGCGGTCAACGCCGCGTACATGGCGTCGGCGGCGACCACGGAAGCGGGCCGCACCGAGCCGCCGTTCCGGCTCCAGGGGTCGTACCGCACCATGAACCGGATCGCCCGGCGCATCGAACCGGTGATGAACTCCCGTGAACTGGCGGCGGTGTTGGACGACCACTACACGGCCGAGGCACAGACCCTGGCGACGGAGGCGGAGGCGAACCTGCTGAAACTGGCCGAGCTGCGCGGCACACTGACCGCCGAACAGGCGGCACGCTGGGGCGAGTTGAAGGCGGCGTACGCGCGAGAGAGCCGAAATCCTAGAGCTGGAGCAGGCGTTGGGTGATCTCGCGGTACTGGCGCAGCGCGTGCCGGAGCTCGTCCGACTGGGACGTGAGGTCCGCCGGTTCCGCGGGATCCGTGGGGACCGCGGTGTCCTGGTCGGCCCAGGCTGCGCGGAGGAGGTCCCGGCGGGCCGCGAGGGCGGTCACCAGCTGGGCGGTGGCCTCGTCGTAGGCGCTCTCCGCCTCCTCCAGGGCGTCGTGCGGGGTGTCGGCGAAGGTGTTGAGAGCGTGCCGCAGGCGCTGGAGGACCTTCTCCCGCTCGGCCGACGGGAGCAGTGGCTCCGGGCCCGGCGCGCGGCGTTCGGTGGGGGTCCGGTTCTGGCCCGCGGGCTGCTGGGCGCGTGTCTGGTCGTACATCAGGATGCCGCTTCCGTTCCGCCTGAAGGCGTTGGTACCTCGTCGGTCTTCTCGACGGCCTGTTCCAGGCTCCCGGAGACCCGGTCGGTCGTACCCTTCAACGACTGCGCAGTGCTGCCAGTCAACGTCCGGCGACGGTCGGTGTCAACGCGGGGGTCCGGCGGGCCGGCCCGCCGGACCGCGGCTCAGTCGGCCTGGTGGGGCACCCACTCGCTGTCGTCCAGCGAGTAGCCGTACTGCGGACGTCCGCTCATGCCGCTGGTGCGGAACGGCTTCCCCTGGTCGTCGATGCGCAGCACGCCGTTGCGGGTGCCGCTGGACCACGCCAGCTCCAGATACCAGCGCACATCGTGGGAGGCCGCGGCGGCCGTGATGTACAGGACCTCGGGCTGGCTCTCGCTCACCTTGTACGGCAGACCCGTCTGCCCGGACTTCGGCGTGACCGCCGGGCGGACCGAGTCCAGCCCGATGTCGAAGGAGTGCGTGGGCACCCCGCCGCCGCAGCCGACCCCGATGTACCCCATCTCGTACACGTTCCAGGCCGGCGGCGCGGCGCTGCCGACGACCCGGACGTTCAGGGACTGCAGCACCACGGTGTCCTGACCGGTGCCCTGCACGGTGAGTTCGAGGTACTGGCTGTCGGCGGACACGGCACCCAGCGCGCTCACCCAGCTCGGCGCGTCCTGCTCGGTCGGCGGCGGCGGCACCTTGGCCGCGTCCCGGTCGACCAGATACGTCTGGCTGCACGGGCTCTCCCAGGCATACGGCCGGGTCGTCACCGTCAGCGGAACGGCCGCCGCCACGTCCGCGGCCCCGCCGGACTTCGCGCTCGCGGAGGCCGACGCCCCGCTCTTCGCCGTAGCGGACCCGGAGGGACTCGCGCTGCCGGAGGGCGAGGTCGACGCGGACGGCGAGGAGGCCGACTTCCCGGACGCGGACGAGGAGGGGGTGCCGCGCTCGGTCGAGGTCACGGAGCCGGCCTCCTGCTTCCGGTCGCCGCCGCCGTCGCCGGACATCAGCCGGGGGACGAGCGCGGTGGCCGCGAGCACCACGGCCACCGCGGCGGCGGCGAAGAGGGCGGTACGGCGGCGGTTGCGCGGGGCGGGCGCCGGTACGGCGGGTTCGTGTGCGGGGGAGGCGAGGTCTGCTTCAGGGGTGGGAGCGGTGGTCGCCTCCGTGACGGTGGTCGCTTCTGTGACCGCGGTGGTCGCTTCCGTGGCTGGTGCTGTGGCCGTGGCCGTCGCGGCGGACTTCCGCTCGCGCTGGCGGGCCCCGTCGGCCAGGATCCACCGGCGGTGGGCCTCGACGAGCTCGTCCGGGGTCGCCTTGCAGAGCCGGGCGAACCGCTCCACGGGGGCGTACTCGGTGGGTACCGCGTCGCCGTTGCAGTAGCGGTGCAGCGTCGACGTGCTCATGTGCAGCCGCTTCGCGAGCACGCCGTAGCTCAGCCCCGAACGGTCCTTGAGCTCCCGTATCAGTGCCGCGAAATCGGCCGTCTCGTCCACCACTGCCACCCAGCCTCCATTCCAGTCCAGCGTTCCAGGGAAGTCCTGTTCCCCCAGGTAAGAGCCGGTGCGAACGTTCCAGGTTCCCGTAACTCCCGGCTGCCGTGGCGGGTGGGACGGAAAGCGGCACAAGCTGCGGTCATCAAAGCACGCCGCCCGCCGACCGGTTGGACGGCGGGCAACCTCCCGCCTCTCCGAAAGGGATCACACCCATGTCCGCGTTCACCGCCCGTCCCCGTACCCGCCTCTTCGCCGCCGCGACCGTCGCACTCGCCGCGCTCTCGCTCACCGCCTGCAACGACAAGCTGGGAGTACAGGACGCAGGCGCGGTCTCCCCGAACTCCTCCTCGGTGACGACCTCGGCACCGTCGGGGACAGGGACCGGCCAGAGCGGCGGCAGCACCTCGGGCGGCTCCTCCACGGGCGGTTCCTCGACCAGCGGCGGCAGCACGTCGGGCGGCGGCAAGACGAGCGGCGGCTCGGGCTCGACCTCCGGTTCGGGCTCCAGCTCGGGCTCCGGTTCGAGCAGCTCCACGAAGAGCGTCACCTGCAGCGGCGCCAACACCAAGGTGACCGCGCAGCCGGTCAGCCGCCCCATCAACCACATGCTGCTCACCGTCACCAACACCGGCTCCAAGGCCTGCGACCTCTACTACTACCCGGCCGTCAACTTCGACGACGCCCAGTCCGTGCCGCCGGTGATCAAGGACTCCCAGCCGCAGGCCGTGACCACGCTCGCCCCGGGCCAGTCGGGCTACGCCGGCGTCGCCCTCTCCGGGGGAGAAGACGGCAGCGGCGGCAACGGCCGTACCGCCAAGTCCCTCTCCGTCTACTTCTTCGACCGCAACAACAACAGCATCAGCCCGGCCGCGACCCCCACCCTCCCCACCAAGGGCGTCTACATCGACGACTCGCTGCGGGTGACGTACTGGCTGACCAGCGCGCAGGACGCTTTGACTTACTGAGAAGCGGGGGTGCGGGGGTGCGGGGTGGCGGAGGGCCGGTACTGGATGTGGATTCAGTACCGGCCCCCCGCCGAACCGTCGTCGCCCTCACCTGATCGTCCCCGCGCCGCGCGGACGCTGTGTAGAAGGGCCCTGCCGTCACCGAAGCAGGGCAGCAGGAACAGGGCGTGGGCGAGGTACCACCAGGCCAGGAACCGGAGGCTGTGGTGCGGCCGGTTTCGAGTCGTATACGTGCGGTGCCGGCCGTTGATCGGGTCGGGTCTGCCCTACGAAGCGATCGTCGGCCTGCTCCTCCAACTGGCCCGGGACCAGGTGGTCAGCAGCCCAGCCGCTTCCGTCGGGCGCCGAACCTCACCGGTCAAGGCGTCGTCCGCTCCGCGCCCGAGGTGCTGTCCGCGATGGTGCCCGGGCTGGGAGCGCTGTTCACCCTGGGCAAAGAGGCCGCGCAGGCGTACCTCGCCTCGGGAACGATGCCGTTCGACAGCCTGTTGCCTTTCCAGTACGGAGCAACGGCCCAGCCGAGACCGACCGCACGGATGGCGAACGCGGTGCCGTGCCAAGCCGATGTTGTCGAGTTCTTGAGTGAGCCTCTTCAGCGTTGCCGCTCCAGGGTGAGAATGGCTTTGGCGATTGACGTCATGCGGTTGGGGCTGCAGCGGGACCTGCGGAAGATCCGCCAGGACTTCAGGCAGGCCACGCCGCGCTCAACCGGTGCCCGTGCCGCGGTCAGAGCCCGGTTGACGGTCTTCTCGGTAGGGGTGAGTTCCCGCAGGGGCCTGCGTTTGATGCCCGTGGTCAGCCAGGGGCCACCGCCCTGGTAGGCGAGATCGGCCAGGATGGGGACGCCCTGGCGCTCGCAGATGCGGATGATCCGGTGGGTGCGGGCGGCGGTCAGGTCGTGGGAGCGGCCGGGCAGCGCGGGCGAGAGCCACAGCAGCCGGCCGTCCGGATCGGTGACTACCTGCACGTTCACCCCGTGCCGGCGGTGCTTGTGGGAGTAGTCGGCCCGTCCGTCGCCGACCCGGTCGCACTCGGCGAGCGTGCCGTCCAGGAGGACGAAGTCCGGATCCTGCTCGCGTAGGACCTTCAGCAGGCCCGGTGCACGGTCGGCGAGGAGGTCGATGACCGCGCTGGTGTAGGCGTGGGCGGTGGACTCGCTGATCCCGAACCCGGCAGCGACCTGCGCCAGGGTGGTGTGCTCGCGCAGGTACACCAGTGCCACTATCGCGCGCTGGGACGGACGGAGCTTGCACCGGCGGTCACCCTCACGGGTGACGATGAGCATGGTGACCCACTCCACGAGCGCATGTGGCAGGTCGAGTGCGGCAGGATAGATGACCAACGAGGCCCCTGAGCAGCGTGGTTGAGACGTCAGACATCTCGATCAACTGCCCGGGGGCCTCGCTCGTTGCGCTTCACGGACCGTCACCCGATCGGTGGCCCGCTCGAAGAAGCTCAGTGAAGCAGCTTTGCTGCAGGCTCGGCTTCTGAGAGTCGGGCTCGATGAGAAGCTCGACGTCCGCTCCTTCGGTGTTGCGCACCCCGGCGAGGAGCCCCGCGGTCGTGGGGCTGATCGCTGGGTCCGGCCCAAGGAATCCGGGAGCCGCTTGAGAGCCGGATCCCTGACTCGGCTCCCAAATGGCTCCCAAATCGGCCCCCACAACGACTCAGGGACCCGACCCGCTAAGCGGATCAGGCCCCTGACCTGGCGTTGTAACTGTCGGGGTGGCGGGATTTGAACCCACGACCTCTTCGTCCCGAACGAAGCGCGCTGCCAAGCTGCGCTACACCCCGATGTCGCCACTCATCTTGCCGGTGTTGCTGCTCACCGTGGCGACGTCGTTTACTTTAGCCCACCGGTGGCTGGAGACGAAATCCGGTTTTGGCGCGGTGGCGGATCGGGTTGGGGCGGGCGTGGTCGAGGGCCACGAGGAGGACGGAGAGGGCGTAGAAGGCGAGGCCGAGGAGGAGGGCGTTGCCCAGGACGCTCTTGTAGCCGTGCCGTTCCACGTCGAGGAACGAGTAGAGGTAGCGGCCCGGGGTGCCGGCGAGGATCAGCTCGCCCCGGCCCAACGACACCGCCAGGTACGTCAGCGGATACAGCAGCCACGTCGCCGCCATCCGCAGATGCAGTCGGCCGGGTGCGGTCAGGAACAGCCAGTCGATCACCGCCGCGATCGGTGTCACCGTGTGCAGGACCTGGTTCGTCACCGCCTGCCAGCCGCTGACGGGTCCGCCCGTCATCGCGAACGGGCTCGACGCGTGCGTCAGGATCAGGTGGTACACCAGGCCGGTGATCGTGATGTAGAGCAGTGCCGCGCCCGTGACCAGGGGGGAGAGGGGGCGGCGGGCCGTCCAGGCGCGGCGGGCCGTGGCGATCATGATCAGGGCCAGCAGGATGTTGCTCTGGATCGTGAAGTAGGTCAGGACCCTGATCGGGCTGCCGAGGAACAGGTCGGCGGTCACCGCCGCTGCCGCCACGAGTGCGACCAGCAGTCGGTACACGGCCGCCGCCGGGCGACGGTACGGAGCCACCACCGCGGTGGCCGGAACGGGTGAGGCGAGCAGCGCGGGCATGCCGGGTACCGCGGGGAGGTCCGGGATGTCCCTGGGTATCGGAGCGGTCATGCCCTCACGCTAGGCAGAGGGGACGAACCGGGCGATACGGGTGGGCCGCACGAGCTACATGGTCAGCGAGACACCCACGCGCATCGCCTGCCTACTCCCGCCCCACCAAAGTCATCAACGTAGCCTCCGGCGGACAAGCGAACCGCACCGGTGTGTACCGGCTCGTCCCGCATCCCGCCGACACGTGCAGGTACGACGTCCGGCCCTCCGCCGTATGCGTGGAGAGGCCCTTCACGCGGTCCGTGTCGAGGTCGCAGTTGGTCACCAGGGCGCCGTAGAACGGGATGCAGAGCTGGCCGCCGTGTGTGTGGCCGCCGAGGATCAGGGGGTAGCCGTCGGCGGCGAACGCGTCCAGCGCCCGTAGGTACGGCGCGTGCACCACGGCCATCGAGAAGTCGGCGTCGTCCGACGGGCCGCCCGCCACGCGCGCGTACCGGTCGCGCTTGATGTGCGGGTCGTCGAGGCCGGTCAGTTCCACCGACGCGCCCTCGATCTTCAGCGTGCCGCGCGTGTTGGTCAGGTTGAGCCAGCCCGCCGCGTCGAAGCCGTCCCGCAGGTCCTCCCACGGGTTGTGGACGGCTCCTACGACGGGCGGGTTGCCGTTCAGACCGTGGCGGCCCGCGGTCTTTTCGAACAGGTACCGGGCGGGGTTGCGGGGCGTGGGGCCGTAGTAGTCGTTGGAGCCGAAGACGTACGCGCCCGGGAACTCCATCAGCGGGCCGAGCGAGTCCAGGACCTCCGGGACGGCCTCGGGGTCGGAGAGGTTGTCGCCGGTGTTGATCACGAAGTCGGGGCGCAGGCCCGCCATGGAGCGCAGCCAGCGCTGCTTCTTGCGCTGGCCGCCGACCATGTGGATGTCGGAGACCTGGAGGACTCTGAGCGGGCGCATGCCGGCGGGCAGCACCGGGACCGTCACCCGGCGCAGCCGGAAGGAGCGGACCTCGAAGCCCGCCGCGTAGACCAGACCGGCGGCGCCGGCCGCCGCAATTCCCAGAGGTACTCCGTATCGCGCGCGCATGCCTCCATCGTGTCAGACCCCACTGACACGCCTGACACCCCGTCGGCCAGGGCCCGGTAAATCGGCGGGCGCAGCCGGTTGCGCACCTGCGAGAATCAAACCCATGACCACCACGCTCAAGTCGAAGCTGCAGGAAGACCTCAACACCGCGATCAAGGCGCACGACAAGCTGCGTTCCTCCACGCTCCGGCTGACGCTCGCCGCGATCACCAAGGAGGAGGTCGCGGGCAAGCAGAAGCGCGAGCTCTCCGACGACGAGGTCCTCAAGGTGATCACCAAGGAGGCGAAGAAGCGCCGCGAGGCCGCGGACGCCTTCGCGCAGGGTGGTCGTCCCGAGTCGGCCGCGCAGGAGAAGGCGGAGGGCGAGGTCCTCGCCGAGTACCTGCCCAAGCAGCTCGGTGACGAGGAGCTGACCGCGATCGTCTCCCAGGCCGTCGAGGAGGCGAAGGCGGCCGGTGCCGAGGGGCCGCGCGCCATGGGTGCCGTCATGAAGATCGTGAACCCGAAGGTGGCCGGACTGGCCGAGGGCGGTCGCGTCGCCGCCGTGGTGAAGAAGCTGCTCGCCGGCTGACCCATGCCCACAGACAGCAGTGCCTCTACGACGACGGGGGCGCCCCTTCCACAAGGGGCGCCCCCGTCGTCGTAGACGAAGCGCACGAACTACCGGCAGCCGGGCTGCTATCCCCGGTTGCCGCCGTTCCCGTTGCCGTTGTTGCCGCCGTCCGTCGTGCCCTGGATGAAGCCGTCCGGGAGGGAGAACGTCGGGGTCGGGGTGGAGGTGCCGCCGTCCGTCGTGCCGCCGTTGTCGTCACCGCCGTTGTCGCCGTTCTTGCCGCCGTCGTTGTTGCCCTTGTCCTTGACGGGGTCGGGGATGTTGACGAGCGTGAAGTTCTCGACCTGCTTGCCCTCCAGGGCGCCGGACATGGCGTCCTTCCAGATCGGGCCGGGGGTGTCGGCGCCGTAGACCTCGGCGTGGTAGACGCCGCCGATCCGGATGTTGGTCATCTCGACGTTCTGCTTGGCGCTGCCGACCCAGACCGCGCCGGCGAGGTTCGGGGTATAGCCGACGAACCAGGCGTTCTTGCGGGAGTCCGTCGTACCCGTCTTACCGGCGCTCTCGCGGTCGGTGAGGCCGGCCTCCTGGCCGGTGCCGGAGTCGACCACGCCGCGCAGCACGGTGTTGACGGTGTCGGCGGTCTTCTTGCTCATCGCCCGCGAGCAGGTGGACTTGGGGACGGCGAGCGACTTCTGTTCGTTGCCCACCTTCTGGGTGATGGACTCGATGGCGATGGGCGTGCAGTAGGTGCCCTCGTTGGCGAAGGTCGCGTACGCGGAGGCCATCGTCAGCGGCGAGAGGCCCTTGGAGCCGAGCGCGATGGCCGGGACCTCGGGGATCTTGTCGCCGTTGCCCTGCACGACGCCGAGCTTGTTGGTCATGCTCACCACGGGGCACAGACCGATGTCGGAGATCATCTGCACGAAGTAGGTGTTGACCGACTTGGCCATCGCCTCCTTCAGCGCGTACGGACCGTGTTCCGACTCGCTCTCGTTCTCCACCGTCGCGCCGCCCGTGTTGACCCAGTTCTTGCCGCTGCAGGTCGAGACGGGGCTCGGGTAGTTCATCGAGTACGGCGACGGGTACTGCTGGGTGGCCGGCAGGCCCTGCTCCAGTGCCGCCGCCGCGACGAACGGCTTGAACGTCGAACCGGTCGGGAAGCCGAAGTTCGAGCCGCCCATGTCGGCGTTGACCGAGTAGTTGTACTCCGTCTCGTTCTTGCCGTAGCCGTACGGCTTCGACTGTCCCATCCCGAGGATCTTGCCGGTGCCGGGCTCGACGAGGGTGGCCGCCGCGGCGACCGAGTCCGACTTGTAGATGTGGTCCTTGAGCGAGGCCTGCACCGAGGCCTGCGCCTGCGGGTCCAGGGTCGTACGGATCGTCAGGCCGCCCTGGTTCCAGATCTTGGCGCGGGCTTCCTTGGTCTTGCCGAAGACCGGGTCGCTCAGGAAGACCTTCTCGACGTACTTGCAGAAGAAGCTGGCGCCCTTGACCGCGGTGATGCAGCCGTTCTTCGGCTGGCTGACCTTGAGGCCGAGGTCGGTCTTCTCGGCCGCCAGGGCCTCCGCCTTGGAGATGTCGCCGACCTCGGCCATGCGGGCCAGCACGGTGTTGCGGCGCTTCTTGGCCTCGGCCTCGTCGTTGATCGGGTCGTAGCGCGTGGGCGACTGGACGATGCCCGCGAGGAGCGCCGACTGCTGGAGGTTCAGGTCCTTGGCGTGCTTGGAGAAGTAGCGCTCGGACGCGGCCTCGACGCCGTAGGCCTGCTCTCCGAAGAAGGTGATGTTCAGGTAGTTCTCAAGGATCTTCTTCTTGCCGAGCTTTTCCTCGATCTGGATCGCGTACTTCAGTTCCTTGACCTTGCGGCCCAGCGTCTGCTGAGTGGCCTCGGCGACCTTCGTCGGGTCGTCGCCGGCCTCCTCGACGAAGTAGTTCTTCACCAGTTGCTGCGTGAGCGTGGAGGCGCCCTGGGAGACGCCACCGCTCTGCGCGTTCTTGTTCAGGGCGCGCAGGACGCCCTTGAGGTCGATCGCGCCGTGCTGGTAGAAGCGCGAGTCCTCGATCGCCACGATCGCCTTCTGCATGTACGGCGAGATGTCCTTGAGCTCCACCACCGTGCGGTCACGGGAGTAGACCGAGGCCAGCTGGTTGCCCTTGCTGTCCAGGATCGTGGTGCGCTGGCTCAGCTGAGGGCTCTTCAGGCTGTCCGGGATGTCGTCGAACCCCTGGACCGAGCCCTTGGCCGCGAGCCCCAGCGCTCCGGCCGCGGGCAACGCGATTCCGGCCATGACGGCACCGGCGAGCACACTGACACCGAGGAACTTGGTGGCCTGCTGCAGAGGGGACAGACCACCACCCGAGCGCTTTTTTGGCATGGGGGCAGCCTAATCCCTCACCTGGGGCGTCCCGAGGGAGCAGGTGAGTCTCGGGATGTTCGGGTGCGGGATCGTGACATCCATGGGTGGGCGCCTTGTCGTAGGCAGTGGCATCAACGGCTCTACGACCGCGCCGTGAACGGCGGCTCGTCCCGAGAACATGACGGCACGGCAACATGAGCCGTCTACGTTCTCATTCGCCGGACACGTGTATAGGCCTTGGCCTAAGCTGCTCTCAACTGTCACAGCAGAGCGGTCACGTATCAATACGTCCGGCGACCCCGAATCGTTCCGGTCGTTCCCTGTTTTTTTGTGGGAGGCGTGTCCGAATCCGCCTCCTGTGTCACCCGGCGTCCGTTGTGACGCAAGACAACTGTCCCGGTCTGCCGGGAAAGTCACGTATGTCGCGGGCTCACTCCCCCGGGTGATCTGCCGCTTACGCATAGTCCGTTCGGGCCATTCAAGATTGGGCCCGAAGGGGGTGTTGCGCTGTGCCCACCTTCCGTAACGTCCTCAACTGGCGGCGGTGAATATGCCGCTGCCGCCGTGGGGGAGCCTCGATTCGGGAGAGGACGGCGCCGGTATGGGCTGGGTTACCGACTGGAGTGCGCAGGCGGCCTGCCGCACTACCGATCCGGATGAACTGTTCGTTCAAGGAGCAGCGCAGAACAGGGCGAAGGCAGTGTGCACCGGATGTCCGGTACGCACGGAGTGCCTCGCCGATGCGCTCGACAACCGCGTCGAATTCGGCGTGTGGGGAGGAATGACGGAGCGGGAGCGCCGCGCACTGCTGCGCAGGCGGCCCACTGTCACTTCATGGCGCCGGCTACTGGAGACCGCGCGCATCGAGTACGAGCGAGGGGTCGGCATCATCCCCCTCGACGACGACGAGATCTACGAGAACTACGCGGCGGTGGGCTGACTCCCACCGGTCCCTTCGGAGCCGACCTCGGGCGATCCCCGGGGTACGCGCCCGGAGGTCCGCGTCAGACCGTCGTCTCGGGCAGCTCCGGCCGACCGGCCGCGAGCCTGTTCCCGATGTCCCGCAGCCCCGCGAGGTCGTGCACGTCGCCGGGCAGCGCGGCCACTTCGGCGACGGCCACCTCGGGGTGGCGCGCGGTGAAGCGGTCGCGTGTGCGCTGCTCGCGGGAGAGCAGCCGCATCCGGTCGGCGTGCAGTCTGAGCAGGCCTGCGGTGAGTCGGTCGACGGATGGCTCGTCGTCGGGTCGCTTGTCGGCGGGGCGCTCGTCGTCCGTGGCGGCGGGGGAGCCTTCGTCACGAGCTGCTGCCCGGGAACCGGGAGATCCGGTACCGGAAGATTCTGAACTGCCGTACGTGTCGGGAGAGTTACGAAGTCCAGCTTTCCCGCCCACCTGATCGACAATGCGGGACTCCTCAAGATTTTCCGCGGCGGCGAGTGCCCGCTCGGCCGACAACCGGGCGGCTCCGCTGCCGTGCACCCGGTTGAGCACCAGGCCGGCCAGCGGCATGTCCTCGGCCGCCAGCCGCTCCACGAAGTACGCGGCCTCCCGCAGCGCGTCCCGCTCCGGGGCCGCGACCACCAGGAACGCCGTGCCGGGCGCCTGCAGCAGCTTGTACGTCGCGTCCGCGCGGGTGCGGAAACCGCCGAAGGTGGTGTCCATCGCGCCGATGAACGTCTGGATGTCCTTGAGGAGTTGACCCCCGAGCAGCTTGCCGAGGGTGCCGGTCATCATCGACATGCCGACGTTGAGGAACTTCATGCCGGCCCGGCCGCCCAGCTTCGCGGGCGCGGTCAGCAGCCGGATCAGCTTGCCGTCCAGGAACGAGCCGAGACGTTTCGGCGCGTCCAGGAAGTCCAGGGCCGAGCGGGACGGCGGGGTGTCCACCACGATCAGGTCCCAGTCGTGCTGGGCGCGCAACTGGCCCAGCTTCTCCATCGCCATGTACTCCTGCGTGCCCGCGAAGCCCGCCGAGAGCGACTGGTAGAAGGGGTTGTTCAGGATCGCGGCGGCCCGCTCGCGGTCCGCGTGCGCTTCGACGATCTCGTCGAAGGTGCGCTTCATGTCGAGCATCATGGCGTGCAGTTCGCCGTCCCCGTCGACGTCCTTCACCCGCCGCGGGGTGTTGTCCAGCGAGTCGATGCCCATGGACTGGGCGAGCCGCCGGGCCGGGTCGATGGTCAGGACGACGACCCTGCGGCCCCGCTCGGCGGCCCGCAGTCCGAGCGCCGCCGCGGTGGTCGTCTTGCCGACCCCGCCCGAGCCGCAGCACACCACGATCCGGGTCTCCGGGTCGTCGAGCAGCGGGTCGACGTCGAGCACGCGCGCGGAGGACAGCCGACGGGCGCCGTCGCGCCCCTGCTCCTGGTCCGGGCTCATGACATCCCCTGCTTCCGCAGCTCGGTGGCGAGTTCGTACAGGCCCGCCAGGTCCAAGCCCTCGGCGAGCAACGGCAGTTCGTGCAACGGCAGGTCCAGCGCGCCGAGCACGGCCCGCTGGTCGTGCTCCAGGGCGTACCGCGCGGCGTACTCCCCGGCCTGCGCGAGCAGCGGGTCCACCAGCTTCTCGGCGTTTCCGCCGCGCCGCGCCCCGCCGAGCCCGGCGGCCGACAGCGACTGCGCGACGGCGGTGCGCGGCACGGCCCGTACGAGATCCAGGTCGGCCGCGTCCAGTACCTCGGGCCGCACCATGTTCACGATGATCCGGCCCACCGGCAGCCGCGCCGCCCGGAGTTCGGCGATGCCGTCGGCGGTCTCCTGGACGGGCATCTCCTCCAGGAGTGTCACCAGGTGCACCTCCGTCTCAGGGGACTTCAGCACCCGCATCACCGCCTGCGCCTGATTGTGTATCGGGCCGATCTTGGCGAGCCCGGCGACCTCGTCGTTGACGTTCAGGAAGCGGGTGATGCGGCCGGTCGGCGGGGCGTCCATCACGACGTAGTCGTAGGCGAACCGCCCGCTCTTGTCCTTGCGCCGTACGGCCTCGCACGCCTTGCCGGTCAGGAGTACGTCCCTGAGGCCGGGCGCGACCGTGGTGGCGAAGTCGATCGCGCCGAGTTTCTTCAGGGCGCGGCCCGCGCTGCCCAGTTTGTAGAACATCTGGAGGTAGTCCAGAAGGGCCAGTTCGGGGTCGATGGCCAGCGCGTACACCTCCCCGCCCCCGGGAGCGACGGCGATCTTCCGCTCCTCATAGGGCAGCGTCTCCGTCTCGAAGAGCTGCGCGATGCCCTGGCGACCCTCGACCTCGACGAGAAGCGTCCGCTTCCCCTCGGTGGCCAGGGCCAGCGCGAGGGCCGCGGCCACCGTGGTCTTGCCGGTACCGCCCTTGCCACTGACGACCTGGAGCCTGCTCACGTCTTCGAGCCTAACCAGTCCGCGCCCGAACCAAGCGGGAGGCTGTGGATAACGCGACCACAGACGGTCGGTTCGCAGCGGCTAAAGTCGGCCGCATGACCAAGTGGGAATACTCGACTGTGCCGCTGCTCGTCCACGCCACGAAGCAGATTCTGGACACCTGGGGCGAGGACGGCTGGGAGCTCGTCCAGGTCGTGCCCGGGCCGAACAACCCCGAGCAGCTGGTGGCCTACCTCAAGCGGGAGAAGGCATGAGCGCCGTCGACGCCCGGCTGGCCGAACTCGGCCTGACCCTGCCGGCGGTCGTCCCGCCGCTCGCCGCGTACCAGCCCGCCGTGCAGTCCGGGGTGTACGTCTACACCTCCGGCCAACTGCCCATGGTGGACGGCAAGCTTCCGGTCACCGGCAAGGTGGGCGGCGAGGTCACCGCGGAGGAGGCCAAGGAGCTGGCCCGCACCTGCGCGCTGAACGCCCTCGCCGCCGTCAAGTCCGTCACCGGTGACCTGGACCGCATCGCCCGCGTGGTGAAGGTCGTCGGCTTCGTCGCCTCCGCCTCCGACTTCACCGGCCAGCCCGGCGTGATCAACGGCGCCAGCGAACTGCTCGGCGAGGTCCTCGGCGACAAGGGCGTGCACGCGCGCAGCGCGGTCGGCGTGGCGGTGCTGCCGCTGGACTCGCCGGTCGAGGTCGAGATCCAGGTGGAGCTGACCCAGGCGTAGCCACCGTGTTCGCCGTCCTGGAGTGCACGTTGTTGCCTCTCGAACATCCGCGCACTACGGGATAGCCTCCGCCCATGGCGAACGGTCAGTGGTTTCCGGCGGAGTGGCCCGAGCGCATCCGCGCGCTCGCGGAGGGCGTGCTCACGCCGGTCGTGCCCAGGCGGGCGGCCACGGTGATGCTCCTGAAGGACACCGACAGCGGCCCCGCCGTCCACATGCTGCGCAGACGCGCCTCCATGGCCTTCGCCGGGGGCGCGTACGCGTACCCGGGCGGCGGCGTCGACCCGCGCGACGACGACCGTCACGTCCGCTGGGCGGGCCCCACGCGCGCGTGGTGGGCGAACCGGCTGGGCGTCGACGAGACGGCCGCCCAGGCGATCGTGTGCGCGGCCGTACGCGAGACGTACGAGGAGGCGGGCGTCCTGCTCGCCGGACCCACCCCCGACTCCGTGGTCGGCGACACCACGGGCGAGGCCTGGGAGACGGATCGCGCCGCCCTGGTCGCCCGTGACCTGTCCTTCGCCGAGTTCCTCGACCGCCGGGGTCTGGTCCTGCGCTCCGACCTGCTGGGCGCGTGGGCCCGCTGGATCACTCCGGAGTTCGAGACCCGCCGTTATGACACCTGGTTCTTCGTGGCGGTCCTTCCGGAGGGGCAGCGCACCCGCAACGCGTCCACGGAGGCCGACCACACGGTGTGGATCGCCCCCGGCGAGGCGGCGACCGCGTACGACAAGGGCGAGCTCACGATGATGCCGCCGACCATCGCGACCCTGCGCCAGCTGATCCCCTGCGCCGGTGCGGCCGAGGCGCTGGCGTCGGCCCCGGAGCGCGATCTGACGCCCGTCCTCGCCCAAGCCCGTCTGGAGGCCGACGGGATCGTCCTGTCCTGGCCGGGCCACGAGGAGTTCACCAAGCACATCCCGACCGACCTCTCGACCGGTGGAGCCTCCCCATGACCGACGCAGCCGCCCTCCCCGGCCAGCCACGGGGCGGGGTCCTCACCGGCCCCGCCACCGCGCGTGCCGTCAACGTCCTCGCGCCCAACGCGTCCGCGATGACCCTGGACGGCACGAACACCTGGATCGTCGCCGAGCCCGACTCCGAGCTGGCCGTGGTCATCGACCCGGGCCCCTTGGACGAGGGGCATCTGCGCAACGTCGTCGACACCGCCGAGAAGGCGGGCAAGCGGATCGCCCTGACCCTGCTCACGCACGGACACCCCGACCACGCGGAAGGCGCCGTCCGCTTCGCCGAGCTGACGGACACGAAGGTCCGCGCGCTGGACCCGGCACTGCGCCTCGGGGACGAGGGCCTGGCCGCCGGGAACGCCATCCGGGTCGGTGGCCTGGAACTGGTCGTCGTGTCGACGCCCGGGCACACAGGGGACTCCCTGTGCTTCCATCTCCCGGCCGATCAGGCCGTCCTGACCGGGGACACCGTCCTGGGGCGCGGTACGACCGTGGTGGCGCATCCTGACGGCCGCCTGGGCGACTACCTGGACTCGCTGCGGCGGCTGCGCTCGCTCACGGTCGACGACGGCGTCCACACGGTCCTGCCGGGCCACGGACCGGTCCTGGACGACGCCCAGGGCGCCGTCGAGTTCTACCTCGCCCATCGTGCCCACCGGCTCGCCCAGATCGAGACGGCCGTGGAGAACGGCTACCAGAGCCCGGCCGAGGTCGTCGCCCATGTGTACGCGGACGTCGACCGCTCACTGTGGCCGGCGGCGGAACTGTCCGTACGCGCCCAGCTGGACTACCTGAGGGAACACGGCCTCATCTAGGCGATGCCGTCCGGGCGCGGTGCCTTCACGCCGTGCACGCGCGCGTACTCGTCGGCCAGCCACGGGCCGAGATCATCGACGTACGACCGCAGGACGTCCGCGTCTCCCGTCGGCTCGTGTCCGAGGACGGCCGCCGTGCGCAGCTCCTGCGCCCGCCCCGGGTAGTAGGCGCCGAACGCCTCGGCCATCTCCCCGAGGTCGCTGGTCCAGCCGTTCCAGCGGGGCATGACCAGAGTGAAGCCGGTGCGGACCAGGTGCCGGGACATGAAGCGGACGAGGGGTCTACGGGCCTCGTCCGCGTCCGGGGCGGACGCGATCCGCTCACGCCAGCGGGGGAGCAGCAGCGCCAGGTCGCCGTTGGTCTCCCGGGCGAGCAGCGAGTCCGGGCGGTAGCGGGGCAGGTACTCGGCGAGGTCGTCGCCGAGCAGCGGTGTGCACAGGCACGCGACGAACCACCCCAGGTCGTACGCCTCCGGCTCGCTCAGCAGCCGTGCCCGGCCGTACAGGAGGGTGCCGACCCCGTCGATCTCCGGGAACTCCTTGTCGAGCGCCTCGCCGAGGCTCCGGGCCGCGTCCTGGTCCTCCTCGGTCGGCTCCTGCCGGGTCGCCACGAGCAGGTCCAGATCGCTGCGTCCCACGCGCGCGGTGCCGCGCGGGATCGACCCGTAGAGGTACGCGCTGTCGAGGCATCCCCCGTAGACGTCGAGCAGCCGGTCCCGCGCGGCGGCGACGACCGGCCGGAAGACGTCCGGGACGCGCCCCAGGGAGCCCTCGCGCTCGATGTGTCCCTGGGCGTCCAGCCCTCTGCGGTCAACGGTTGTGGCCATGGGATCACTGTGCCCGGACACGGGCTCCTGGGCGGCCGTTTTCCGACTGCTGAACGGGTTCATCTCCAGCGGAACACGCGCAGCCGCCGAATGTCCCCGGCACTCCCGCAGCTCACCGCGATCAGCTCACCGGCGGCAGCGGCGAACGGCCGGATGGCGCCGCGCCCGCTCAGTCTGCGCCGGGCCACGACCCGGCCGTCGGCGGGATCGAGCACGCTGAGCCGATTGGCGTACCGGTGCAGGACCAGCAGCCAGCCGCGGTGGGCGAGCACGACGGCCTCTTCGTACCGCCACCCCTTGGTGTGCCACTCCCACAGGAGCTCGCCCGAGGAGGTGGAGTACGCCCCCACCCGGACACCCTTGTCCCGGTAGGTCTCGTCGGCGGGTACCAGCTGTACGGCGAGGACGTCACCGGCCGCGGCGACCTGCTTGCCGAACTTCTCGCAGTCGTCCGGCAGTTGGAGCGTCACAGTGTCCTTCCTGACGGCGTCCAGGACGAGCAGCCGGGGTCTGCCGCGCGCACCGCGGGCCTCCAGGTGTGCCACGAAGGGCCGTGCGCTGATGGCGGACGCGTTCTGGACGCGCCGGTCTCGAAGCGTGTGCTTGTACCGGATCCGGCCCGTGTCCACGTCGAGGGTGCACAGCGTCACCTCGTCCCCGTTCCAGAACTCGTCCGTCTTCCAAGACACGACGGCCGCCGCGACGAGGCCTCCGCCGAGGGCCACGTCGGACGGGAGGTACCCGAGCGGTTCCGCGTCCTGCTCCCGCTGCCGTACGACCTCGCCCGTGTCGACGGCCAGCGAGGTGAGGCCGACGCGTTCCACGTCGAGGAGCCCGTCGTCGTGGTGCAGCACCACCCCCACGCCGTCCGTGGTGTCCGCGGACACCAGCCCGACGACCTGTTCGCCGGGTGGCCGCCAGGTCCACAGCGGCTCGCCCGTGGTCACCCGGTAGGCCTGCACACGGTCGAAACGGGCGACGGCGACCGTGTCGCCCGTCAGCCACAGGCCCAGCGGCTTTCCGCCCGCTTCACCCTTCTCGTACGGCGTCCGCCACAGCCGGCGTACCGATCTGCGCCACCAGGCGTGCGTCCAGACCGACTCCGGTGCCTTGTCCTCGTTCATCCCCACCCCTTGGGTCCCCACCCGGCGATACCTGAAGGGCCCCGCCGTAGCAGGGCCCTTCAGTAAGAAGACGTGCGATTCGATTCAGCGCGAGCGCTTCGCCAGCCGCTCCACGTCCAGCAGGATCACCGCGCGGGCCTCCAGGCGCAGCCAGCCGCGGCCCGCGAAGTCGGCGAGCGCCTTGTTGACCGTCTCGCGGGACGCGCCGACCAGCTGGGCCAGCTCCTCCTGCGTCAGATCGTGCACCACGTGGATGCCCTCCTCGGACTGCACGCCGAAGCGGCGGGAGAGGTCCAGCAGGGCGCGGGCCACGCGGCCGGGGACGTCCGAGAAGACCAGGTCGGACATCGCGTCGTTGGTCTTGCGCAGGCGGCGGGCGACCGCGCGCAGCAGCGCGGAGGCCACCTCGGGGCGGGCGCTCAGCCAGGGCTGGAGGTCGCCGTGGCCCAGGCCCAGCAGCTTGACCTCGGTCAGCGCGCTGGCGGTGGCCGTGCGCGGGCCCGGGTCGAACAGCGACAGCTCGCCGATCAGCTCGCCGGGGCCGAGGACGGCCAGCATGTTCTCGCGGCCGTCGGGGGAGGTGCGGTGGAGCTTCACCTTGCCCTCGGTGACCACGTAGAGCCGGTCGCCCGGGTCGCCCTCGTGAAAGAGCGAGTCCCCGCGCGCGAGGGTCACCTCACTCATGGAGGCGCGCAGCTCCGCGGCCTGATCGTCATCGAGCGCCGCGAAGAGCGGGGCGCGCCGCAGAACGTCGTCCACGAGTTCTCTCCTTGTCGACCTGCTCAGGGGATGGTGCTCCCCCTTGGTACCAGGGGACCGTGCTCCCCATTTTGCCGGACCGTCCAAACAGTGTGATCTGTCACAAGGATGCCGCACTGGTGTCCCGAGGTAAGCGGCAGGGGTCCAATTGGGGGCTGATCTTCGGGGTCCGGGGCGGATGTCAGTGGCGGGCTCTAGGCTGGCCGGGTGTCCAAATCGCCGGTGAGAGCACAGGCCAAGGGGGCTGGGCGGATGGTTGTACCTCGTGATTCCGCCGTGGGCGAACAGAGCCCTGACGGCGGCAAGAAAGCGGCAAAGGGGGTAAAACGGGTGGCTGCTGTGAAGGGTGAGTCGCACACGGCCCTCGTCCGCCGTGCCCGCCGGATCAACCGCGAGCTGGCCGAGATCTATCCGTACGCCCACCCGGAGCTCGACTTCGAGAACCCCTTCCAGCTCGTGGTCGCCACGGTCCTGTCGGCCCAGACCACCGACCTCAGGGTCAACCAGACGACGCCGGCCCTGTTCGCCAAGTACCCGACCCCCGAGGACCTCGCTGCCGCCGACCCGGAGCAGGTCGAGGAGATCCTCCGGCCGACCGGGTTCTTCCGGGCCAAGACGAAGTCGGTGATAGGGCTTTCCAAGGCCCTGGTGGCCGACTTCGGCGGCGAGGTGCCCGGCCGGCTCGAAGACCTCGTCAAGCTGCCCGGCGTCGGCCGCAAGACCGCCTTCGTGGTGCTCGGCAATGCCTTCGGGCGCCCCGGCATCACCGTGGACACGCACTTCCAGCGGCTCGTACGGCGCTGGAAGTGGACCGAGGCGACCGAGCCCGACAAGATCGAGGCCGCCGTGGGAGCGCTCTTCCCGAAGAGCGACTGGACGATGCTCTCGCACCACGTGATCTTCCACGGCCGCCGGATCTGCCACGCCCGCAAACCCGCCTGCGGCGCCTGCCCCATCGCCCCGCTCTGCCCGGCGTACGGCGAGGGCGAGACCGACCCGGAGAAGGCGAAGAAGCTGCTCAAGTACGAGAAGGGCGGCTATCCCGGCCAGCGCCTGAACCCTCCGCAGGCCTATCTGGACGCGGGCGGCAAACCGGCGCCGCCCCTGGGATCGGCATGACGACGGCAGCGGGGGCCGGATGACGGAACGATCTCGGAGGTATCGGGCGTTGATCAGTGTGAACGGGGGTGGGGGATGACGCGCGCGAGCAATGCCCAGAGCGTGGGGCTCAGCAAGGAGGGCCTGCCGGGCTGGCTGGACCCGGTGGTGCACGCGGTGGAGACGGTCGAGCCGCTCCAGCTGAGCCGGTTCCTGCCGCCGGAGGACGGGGCGGGCCGGCAGTCGGCGGTGCTGATCCTGTTCGGCGAGGGGGACGGCGAGCGCGGGCCCGAGCTGCTGCTCATGGAGCGGTCGAGTTCGCTGCGCTCCCATGCGGGGCAGCCGTCCTTCCCGGGTGGCGCCCTCGACCCCGAGGACGGCGACCCGACGGGCGACGGCCCGCTGCGGGCCGCTCTCCGCGAGGCCGAGGAGGAGACCGGGCTCGACCCCGCCGGAGTGCAGCTCTTCGGGGTGCTGCCCAAGCTGTACATCCCGGTGAGCGGCTTCGTGGTGACGCCGGTGCTGGGCTGGTGGCGGGAGCCGACACCGGTCGGCGTGGTCGACCCGAACGAGACGGCGCGCGTGTTCACGGTCCCCGTGGCGGATCTCACGGATCCGGCCAACAGGGTCACGGTCTCGCACCCCAGCGGCTTCCTGGGTCCGGCATTTCTGGTCGAATCGGCACTTGTCTGGGGTTTCACGGCCGGAGTCATCGACCGTCTGCTGCACTACGCGGGCTGGGAGCGACCCTGGGACCGCGAGAAGCAGGTCCCCCTCGACTGGCGGTCATGACAAGGTGTCCGTCGTGAATGTGCTGGACATCCTGCTGCTGGTCGCCGCCGTGTGGTTCGCGATCGTGGGCTATCGCCAGGGGTTCGTCGTCGGCATCCTGTCGGTGATCGGCTTCCTGGGCGGCGGCCTGGTCGCCGTCTACACGCTGCCCGTCATCTGGGACGCGCTGACCGACAAGTCGGAGGTCAGCACCACCGCGGCCGTCGTCGCGGTGATCATCGTCATCGTCTGCGCCTCCGTCGGCCAGGCCCTGACCACCCACCTCGGCAACAAGCTGCGCCGGTACATCACCTGGTCCCCGGCCCGCGCCCTGGACGCGACCGGCGGCGCCCTCGTCAACGTCCTCGCGATGCTCCTGGTGGCCTGGCTGATCGGCTCGGCGCTGGCCGGCACCACCCTGCCGACGCTCGGCAAGGAGGTCCGCAGCTCCAAAGTGCTGCTGGGGGTGTCCCGGGCGCTGCCCGCGCAGGCCGACACCTGGTTCGCGGACTTCTCCTCGGTCCTCGCGCAGAACGGCTTCCCGCAGGTCTTCAGCCCGTTCGCGAACGAGCCGATCAACGACGTCCAGCCGCCCGACCCGGCCCTCGCCTCCAGCGCGGTCGCCACCCGCGCCCAGCAGTCCATCGTCAAGGTCATGGGCACAGCCCAGAGCTGCGGCAAGGTTCTGGAGGGCAGCGGCTTCGTCTTCGGCGACCGCCGTGTCATGACCAACGCGCACGTCGTGGGCGGCGTCGACGAACCCACCGTCCAGATAGGCGGCGTGGGCCGCAAGTACGACGCCAAGGTCGTCCTCTACGACTGGCACCGCGACATCGCCGTACTCGACGTACCGGACCTGAAGGCGCGCTCCCTGCAGTTCGCCACCAAGGACGCGGACAGCGGCAACGGCGCGATCGTCGCCGGCTTCCCGGAGAACGGGTCGTACGACGTCCGGGCCGCACGCGTGCGTGGCCGCATCACGGCCAGCGGCCCGGACATCTACCACCGCGGCACGGTCCGCCGCGATGTGTACTCGCTCTACGCGACCGTCCGCCAGGGCAACTCCGGCGGCCCGCTGCTCACGCCCGAGGGCAAGGTGTACGGCGTGGTCTTCGCGAAGTCCCTCGACGACCCCGACACCGGGTACGCGCTCACCGCAGACGAGATCCGGGCGGACATCGTCAAGGGGCGCAGTGCCAACGAGCAGGTGGACAGCGACAGTTGCGCGTTGTGATCGGTGTGCGCTGTAAGAGGTGGTGCGTCAGCCGCGTGGGTGACGCAGCCGTACCGAGACCCAGCGGGCCCGGCGGCGCAGAATGCGCGGGATCCCCACCCTGAGGTCTGTGCCCTGGAGTTGCGGGGCGCCCCGTTGGTGGGAGCTCAGACCGTGGTCCGAGCGGCGGTTGCGTGCTGCGTCACTGTAGTCGTGCGTCCAGCCCATACCCCGACCTCTGCCCCTGCCCCAAGGTCGATAACCACCCCTTGGGTCCCCAATTGGCGTATGCGCGGGGCAAGTGGCCGTTCGTAGTACAGGTGTTCAGATCCGGATACCGGGCGCAGTGAAGCGGTCACCGATCGGGTTCGGGGTCTTTCAGCCAGTTGACCAGTTCCGTCGAGAAGACCACCGGGTCCTCCTCGTGCGGGAAGTGCCCGAGACCGTCGAACAGCCGCCAGCGGTACGGCGCTTCGACGTACTCCCCGGATCCCGCCGCGCTGCGGGTGCGGAGCACCGGGTCGAGCGAGCCGTGCAGATGCAGCGTCGGCACCCGCACCGGGCGCTTCATGCGCCGGTTGAACTGGATGCCGTCCGGGCGCGCCATCGACCGCACCATCCAGCGGTACGGCTCGATCGAGCAGTGCGCGGTCGACGGGATCAGCATCGCCCGCCGGTACGCCTCGATCGCCTCGTCGTCCGGCAGGCTCGGGCCCGACCAGTCACGGATCAGCTTGCCCACCAACTCGGCGTCCTCGGCCAGGAGTTGGCGCTCGGGGAGCCAGGGGCGCTGGAACCCCCAGATGTAGGAACTCGCGGTCGACTGCCTGACGTCGGAGAGCATCGCCGAGCGCCAGCGCCGGGGGTGCGGCATCGAGGAGACGGCCAGCCGGCGCACCAGCTTGGGGCGCATCGCGGCGGCCGTCCACGCGAGATAGCCGCCGAGGTCGTGGCCGACGAGTGCGGCGTCCGGCTCGCCGAGGGAGCGGATCACGCCGGTGATGTCGAGGGCGAGGTTGGCGGGGTCGTAGCCGCGCGGGGTGCGGTCGCTGCCGCCGACGCCCCGCAGGTCCATGGCGACGGCTCGGAACCCGGCGTCGGCCAGCGCGCCGAGCTGGTGCCGCCAGGTCCACCAGAACTGGGGGAAGCCGTGCAGCAGCAGCACCAGCGGTCCGTCGCCCACCTCCGCGATGTGGAAGCGGGCGCCGTTGGCCGCGACATCCCGATGGGTCACCTCGCGCCCGCCGGGAATGTCGAGCCGTACGACCGAAGCAGGTTGCGCCCAAGGATTGGCGGGGTCCGTCATGAGGACGAGCGTGCCACAGCCTCGATGGCTTCGGGGACACGGTCCTCGATCGCCGCGCGCGGATGCGGCTTCGCGTTGCCCAGGACCCCGGCGGTCTCCTTGACCGAAGCGGCCACCTTCTGCGGGCCCTTGCTCTTGGCGGCCTTCTTGAAGAAGAGCACGCCCACCAGCCCGAGGACGATGGCGACGAGCACATTCGCCCCGAAGGAGATCAGGAAGCACCACCCGAGGCCCAGGCCGGTCCAGGCCTGAACGCCGTACGCCAGCGCGAAGTTGAGCATCGGCAGGGAGAACAGCAGTACGACTGCGGCGACCGTGAACGCGCCGCCGCCCACCGCCCCGCGCTTGACGTCCTGCTTGAGCTGCGCCTTGGCCAGTGCGATCTCGTCGTGCACCAGCGCGGACATCTCGGTCGTCGCCGAGGCGAACAGCTGGCCGATGCTGCGTTCGGCGCCGACCGGGCTGCCGTCGGGTGCGCTCATCGCGTACTCCCTCTTCCCCATGTGTTTGTACCGTCTGGTCAGATCATGCCGGACCGTCGTTGTCCTCGCCTGCCCCGCCCGCCACTTCGGCAAGCCCGCGCCGCTGCTCGGCGGCCTTCTCCTCGGCGATCCTGCGGTGCTCGGTGGCCTTGCGGTCGTGGAGTTCGGCCATGCGCAGGTGGTACGCCGGGTCGTCCTGCTCGTAGATGTCGGGGATGCCGTCGAGATCCTCGTCGCGCTCCTCGTCCTCGTACATCCTGCGGTACCGGGCGTTGCGCAGCTTGAGCAACACGGTCGCGCACAGGGCCGCGATCAGGGAGCCCACGAGTACGGCCGCCTTGACCTCGTCGGTGAGCACCTGGTCGCCGTCGAACGCGAGTTCCCCGATGAGCAGCGACACGGTGAAGCCGATGCCGGCCAGCGAGGCGACCGCGAACACGTCCGGCCAGGCGAGGTCGTCGCTGAGCGAGGCCCGGGTGAAACGGGCCGTCAGCCAGGTCCCGCCGAAGATTCCGACCGCCTTGCCGACGACCAGTCCGAGGACCACGCCGAGCGTCTCGGGCTTCGTGAATACGTCGCCCAGGGCGCCGCCCGAGATGGCAACTCCCGCGCTGAACAGCGCGAACAGCGGCACCGCGAGGCCCGCCGACAGGGGCCGTACAAGATGTTCGACGTGCTCGCCGGGGGAGTGCTTCTCGTCCTCGCGGGTGGTGCAGCGCAGCATCAGGCCCATCGCGACACCGGCGATGGTGGCGTGGACGCCGCTGTTGTACATCAGCCCCCAGATGAGGAGTGCGAGCGGGACGTAGACGTACCAGCCGCGCACGCCCTTGCGCAGCAGCAGCCAGAAGACGGCCAGGCCTACGGCCGCCCCGGCGAGCGCCACGAAGTCGATCCGGGCGGTGAAGAAGATCGCGATGATCAGGATCGCGAACAGGTCGTCGACGACGGCGAGGGTGAGCAGGAAGGCGCGCAGGGCGCTCGGCAGGGAGGTGCCGATGACCGCGAGGACGGCGAGCGCGAAGGCGATGTCGGTGGCGGTCGGCACCGCCCAGCCCTGGAGGGCGCCGCCGCCGGTGAGGCTGGTGAGCGTGTAGACGAGTGCCGGTACGGCCATCCCGCACAGGGCCGCGACGACGGGCAGCGCGGCGGCCTTGGGGTCTCGCAGGTCGCCGGCGACGAGTTCGCGCTTCAGCTCGATGCCGGCGACGAAGAAGAAGACGGCGAGGAGGCCGTCGGCGGCCCAGTGGGCGATCGAGAGGTTCAGGCCGAGGGCGGCAGGGCCCAGGTGGAAGTGGCTGACGCTTTCGTAGCTGTCGTGCAGGGCGGGGACGTTCGCCCAGATCAGCGCGGTGACCGCGGCGATCAGGAGGAGGACACCGCCGACGGTCTCGGTGCGCAGCGCCTCCGCGACGAAGTTCCGCTCGGGCAGGGACAGTCGTCCGAGCACCTTGCGGGGGGCGGTGGGGCGGGGCGCGGTCACGGAGACCTCCGGTGGGTGGGCAGCACAGAGCACTCGCCGACCAGACTTCCCGGCACACCTTGGCGCGTCTTTGACGCTTTGCTTAGTTTACCTAAGGTGCGACGGAACGGGTCCTACGGATCTCACGTTATGCGCGAAAGGGGCGCCCGGCGCGTTCGCTGCCGGGCGCCCCTGACGGACGTATGGGCTGGTCAGTCCTCGCTCGGCGCCGCCGGGAGCTTCTCCTGGATCAACGTCATGACGGTGGAGTCGGTCAGGGTCGTGACATCGCCGAGCTGACGGTTCTCCGCCACGTCACGCAGCAGACGGCGCATGATCTTGCCGGAGCGGGTCTTCGGCAGCTCGGCCACCGGGAGGACCCGCTTGGGCTTGGCGATCGGGCCGAGGACGGCGCCGACGTGGTTGCGCAGGTCGCTGACGAGGTTCTCGTCCTCGGCGTTCGCGGTGCCGCGCAGGATGACGAACGCGACGATCGCCTGCCCGGTCGTCTCGTCGGCAGCGCCGACCACGGCCGCCTCGGCGACGGACGGGTGGGAGACGAGCGCCGACTCGACCTCGGTGGTGGAGATGTTGTGCCCGGACACGAGCATCACGTCGTCCACGCGGCCCAGCAGCCAGATGTCGCCGTCGTCGTCCTTCTTCGCGCCGTCACCGGCGAAGTACCTGCCCGGGAACCGCGACCAGTACGTGTCGAGGAACCGCTGGTCGTCGCCCCAGATGGTGCGCAGCATCGACGGCCACGGCTCGGTGAGGACCAGGTAGCCGCCACCGCCGTTCGGTACCTCGTTGGCCTCGTCGTCGACGACGGTTGCAGAGATGCCGGGCAGCGGGGTCTGCGCGGAACCGGGCTTGGTCTCGGTCACGCCCGGCAGCGGCGAGATCATCATCGCGCCGGTCTCGGTCTGCCACCAGGTGTCCACGATGGGGGTCTTGTCGGCGCCGATGTGCTTGCGGTACCAGATCCACGCCTCGGGGTTGATGGGTTCGCCGACCGAGCCCAGGATGCGCAGGGAGGACAGGTCGAACTTCGCGGGGATGTCGTCGCCCCACTTCATGAACGTACGGATCGCGGTCGGCGCCGTGTAGAGGATGGTCACCCCGTACTTCTGGATGATCTCCCAGAAGCGACCCTGGTGCGGGGTGTCCGGGGTGCCCTCGTACATGACCTGCGTCGCGCCGTTGGCGAGCGGGCCGTAGACGATGTACGAGTGCCCGGTGACCCAGCCGACGTCGGCCGTGCACCAGTAGACGTCGGTCTCCGGCTTGAGGTCGAAGACCGCGTGGTGGGTGTAGGCGGCCTGGGTGAGATAGCCGCCGGAGGTGTGCAGGATGCCCTTGGGCTTACCCGTAGTACCGGAGGTGTAGAGGATGAACAGCGGCTGCTCCGCCTCGAACGCCTCGGGTGTGTGCTCCGCCGACTGCCGGTCGACGATCTCGTGCCACCACACGTCCCGCTCGTCCTTCCACGCGACGTCCTGGCCCGTACGGCGGACCACGAGCACGTGCTCGACACCGCTGTCCGGGCGGTCGACCGCGTCGTCCACGGCCGGCTTGAGCGCGGACGGCTTGCCGCGCCGCCAGCCGCCGTCCGTGGTGATGACGACCTTGGCGTCCGCGTCCTGGATACGGGTCGCGAGCGCGTCCGCCGAGAAGCCGCCGAACACCACCGAGTGCGCGGCGCCGATGCGTGCGCAGGCCAGCATCGCGACCGCGGTCTCCGGGATCATCGGCATGTAGACGGCGACCCGGTCGCCCTTCTGAACTCCCAGCTCCAGCAGGGCGTTCGCGGCCTTGGAGACCTCGTCCTTCAGCTCGGCGTAGGTGATCGCGCGGCTGTCGCCGGGCTCGCCCTCGAAGTGGATGGCGACCCGGTCGCCGTTGCCCGCCTCGACGTGCCGGTCCACGCAGTTGTACGCCACGTTGAGCGAGCCGTCCTTGAACCACTTGGCGAACGGCGGGTTCGACCAGTCCAGCGTCTCGCTCGGTTCCTTGGCCCAGCTCAGGCGGCGGGCCTGCGCGGCCCAGAAGCCGAGCCGGTCAGCCTTGGCCTGCTCATACGCCTCCGCCGTGACATTGGCGTGCGCCGCCAGGTCCGCGGGGGGTGCGAACCTGCGCTCTTCCTTGAGCAGGTTGGCCAGGCTTTCGTTGCTCACGGCATCTGCCTTTCCCAGGGTGTCCGTTGTGTCCCGGGCCAGCTCATCAGACCCGGGGGTCCGATGACAAGGGTCGCCGAAATATTGGTTTAGACCTGTCATCGGACCTGCGGGTGACGCGGGTGGCAGGGGTCTTACGTACCCACGGACGCCGGGTGAACGAGGTTCAGGCCGACAGGTCCGCCACCCCCACTCCGTCGAACGACTGCTCCCCGTCCTCTTCGGTCAGCAAGTACGCCTGTGCCTCACCGACATGGAAGTACATCCCGTGCAGCTCCAAGTCCCCCTCCCGCAGGGCTCGCGCCACCGACTCGTGCCCCCGCAGGTGCTCCAACTGCTGCACCACATTGGTCAGACACAGCTGCTCCACGGCGTCGGCGGGCGCCCTTGTGGCCAACCGCGCCCAGGGCCGGTTGTCGTCGGCCATCCGCTCCAGGCTCGGCCGCCCGTGCCGCAGCCACCGCTTGAGCGGCGAACGGGCTTCTCCGGGCTGGGAGTTGAGCAGCGCCTGCATGGCCCCGCACCCGGAGTGCCCGCACACCGTGATCGATCTCACTCGCAGCACGTCCACCGCGTACTCGATCGCCGCCGCCACCGAGTCGTCGCCGCTCTCCTCGCCGGGCGGCGGTACGAGGTTGCCCACGTTCCGCACGACGAACAGGTCGCCGGGACCACTGGAGGTGATCATCGACGTGACCAGCCGCGAGTCGGCACAGGTCAGGAAGAGCTGCGAAGGCTGCTGCCCTTCCCTGGCCAGCCGGGCCAGCTCACCTCGCACGAGGGGTGCGGTGTTGCGCTGGAACGCGCTGATGCCACGGGCGAGTTGATGGCCGCCGGGGCCGGGGTGGGTTCCGGCGCCGGTGCCGCTCGGTGTGGCGGTGTCGGGTGCGGGACGGTCTGTCGACTCGCCCGGGTGTCCGCTCGGCGGGGCGGACTGCGGGTGGTCGCACTGGTGGTTGCGCCAGGGCGTCCAGGGGTGGCAGCGGCAGGCGGTCGACGCCGTCGGCTCGCCGGTCGGGGTGGGATCGCCTCCGGTGCGGCCGGGTTCGGCGTGACGGACTCCCGCTCGCCGCCCGGTCAGCTCGACGGAACCGCCCTGCGCGATGTGCGCGTTCTGCCAGTCCTGCAGTGACTCGTACGCCGCGTGGTCCATGAACGAACCGTCCAACTCCACGACAACGTGGGCGCCCTGGGGTACGAGATGCAGGGTGCGGCTGAGCCGCGGCACCGCGAGGAACGTCAACTGCCCTCGGACGTGTACGTGATGGACTCCTTCCTTCTCGTCGTGCGTGATGCGGGTGTGGGCAAGGCGGTTGAGCGCGACGGCGACGGCCACGGTCACCCCGAGGAGCACGCCCTCCAGGACACCGAGGAAGACCACGCCGAGGGTGGTGACGGCGTAGACCAGCACTTCTCGGTGGCGGGTCACCGTGCGGATGTGGTGCAGGGACACCATCTGGATGCCGACGGCCATCACCAGTGCGGCGAGCGAAGCGAGGGGAATCAGCTCCAGCACCGGGACCATCAGCAGCGCGGCAATCACTACGAGAACGCCGTGCAGCATCGTGGAGTTCCGGCTCACGGCACCTGCTTGCACATTCGCCGAACTCCGTACGGCCACCCCCGCGACCGGCAGTCCGCCGAGCGCGCCGGAGACGATGTTGGCGGCACCTTGGCCCAGCAGTTCGCGGTTCAGGTCGGAGCGGCCGACGCGGGCGGAGAGCCCGGGCTGCCCGGCGACCAGCTTGTCCACGGCGACCGCGCCGAGCAGTGACTGCACGCTGCACACCAGCGTGGTGGTGAGGACGGCGGCGGCGATGCCGAGCACCGGGCCCTCGGGAAGTCCGGCCAGCGCGTGGCTGCTCCAGGACGGCAGGTCGACCTTGGCCAGGCTCAGCCCGGCGAGGGAGGCGGTGGCGGTGGCCCCGGCAACGGCGACGAGCGCGGCCGGGATCTTGCGCATCAGATGCCCGAGCCGGCCGGGAACACGCGGCCACAGCAGCAGAAGGGCCAGCGTCAGCACGCTCATCGCCACGTCGGCCGGGTGCAGGTCGGCCAACTGGGCGGGCAGGGCGCGGAGGTTGGCGAGGACCGAGCTCTGCGGGGTGCCGCCAAGGACGATGTGCAGCTGGGCGACGGCGATGGTGACGCCGATGCCGGCGAGCATTCCGTGCACGATCGCGGGGCTGACGGC